>JAJOKK010000158.1 GCA_021129875.1 Candidatus Bipolaricaulota bacterium | reverse complement strand
GAGCCGGCTGTAGCCCAGCATCTCAAGGCTTTTTGCCGGTGAGGCGATCGAGCGACGCCACTGTCGCCGGGTCGAGGCGCACGATCTCCTCCGGGGCCAACCCGCTGAGCTTCACCGGCCCGATCGCCACCCGCCGCAGCCGGATCACCTTCAGGTTGAAGTGGGAGAAGAGACGCTTGACTTCGTGCTTCTTCCCTTCTGCTAAGGTGAGGACGGCACGAAGTGGCCGACCGCTCATCTCCCCGGCGACGATGCGCAGCCTCTCATTCCCTTCTTCGATGCCGCGTTGCATCTCGCTGAAGATCCGTTTCATCTCGCGTATCGGGGGGAAGCGGGGGACGAAGACGTGGTAGACCTTCTTCACCCGATAACGAGGGTGGGTCAGTATTTCGACCAGCCCCCCGTCGTTTGTCAGCAGGACGAGCCCTTCGGCATCCTGATCGAGACGGCCGGCCCAGGTGTAGCCGATGAACCCTTCACTGCGCAGGATCCGGCCGGCGGTGTTTCCGCAGTGCGGATCGTCGTGGCTGCACAGTACGCCGGGCGGTTTATGGTAGCGATAGACCCGGTGTTCGGGGTCGCACAGGCTCAGAGGGTGCCCACGCAGGCACAGCGTCGCGATCGTCTGTTTCTCCACACTGAGGAAGGGATCATCGACGATACGCCCATTCAACTCGACCTCGCCTGAACCGATCAACTCCTGCGCCTTACGGCGGGAGAGGCCGGCCTGTGTCTGTACCATGCGCCACAGCCGCACCGCAGTCTCGCTCTTGTTCTCGTTCATACCATAGGGATACAGCAAAGGCAGGCCGAGATCAACCGAGAAAGGTCCTGCCGACCTCCCGGAATCCCTTGACGAGCTTCGTGCCAGTTTGTACATTCTGGCGACTCAGGAGGCGACTACATATTGAACGAGCACTTCGAACAGATAGCTGGGGAATTCGGTTGCTTGCCGCGGCAAGTTCGCGCTACTGTCGATCTTCTCGATGCAGGCGCCACGGTTCCTTTCATCGCCCGCTATCGGAAAGAACGAACGGGATCGCTCGACGAGGTAGCGATCACCTCCATTCGCGACCGCTTGCGACAGTTGCGTCAGCTTAACGAGCGGCGGGAGACGATCCTGGCCTCGCTTGCCGAACGCGAGCTGATGACCAGCGAACTGCAGGACTTCATTGACAAGGCTCAGAGCATGACCGAGTTGGAGGATCTTTACCGCCCTTATCGGCCCAAGCGGCGGACGCGGGCAATGATCGCCCGTGAGAGAGGGCTCGGGCCCTTAGCCGATCAGCTGTTCAAACAGAACACAACCTTTGATCCATCTGTAGCAGCTGCCGCGTTCGTCGATTCGGCAAAAGGCGTGGCCGACACCGATGCAGCCCTTGCCGGCGCACGCGACATCCTGGCGGAAGCGGTCAATGAGTCGCCCGAAGCGAGGGCCAACGTACGGAAGTTGTTCGAGAAGCACGGCATGCTTCGCGCATCCGTCATCAAGGGGCAAGAAGTCGAAGGCGCTGCCTATCGTGATTACTTTGACTGGCAAGAACCGATATCCAAAGTGCCGGCTCATCGTATTCACGCCATGTTTCGCGCCGAACGGGAAGGCGTCATCCGATTGGTCGTTCGGCCGGAAGAAGAACCGGCCATTGAAAGACTGTCGCGCCGCTTCGTTCGCGGACGGAGCAGGGCGGCCGATCAGGTTGCCCAGGCGGTCGAAGACAGCTACAAGCGATTGATGGCGCCGTCCATCGAGAATGAGATTCGCGCCAAGTTGACCGAGACGGCCGATCGCGAAGCCGTCCGCATATTTGCCGACAACCTGCAACACCTACTGCTTGCGCCGCCGTTGGGGCAGAAACGGGTATTGGCGATCGATCCCGGGTATCGCACCGGCTGTAAGGTCGTGTGCCTCGACGCCCAGGGCCGGTTACTGGACCATACCGTGGTGCACGTCGTCGGTTCGGAACGTGAGATTGCGCGTGCTGGACAAGCGATTGCCGATCTGGCTCAAACATACGAGATCGAAGCGATCGCTATCGGCAATGGGACGGCCGGCCGTGAAACCGAAGCACTGGTGCGATCCCTCGATATTACTAAGGAGATCTCCGTGATGGTGGTCAGCGAATCAGGGGCATCGGTCTACAGTGCCTCGGGAATTGCGCGTCAAGAGCTTCCGGACTATGACATCACCGTACGGGGTGCGGTATCGATCGGGCGGCGGTTGATGGATCCGCTGGCAGAATTGGTCAAGATCGACCCCAAGTCCATCGGTGTAGGGCAATACCAGCACGACGTCGATCAAGGCCTGCTCAAGCAATCGCTCGACGATGTCGTCGAACACTGCGTCAACGTCGTCGGGGTTGAAGTGAACACCGCCAGCGTGCCGTTGCTCTCTTACGTTTCCGGCTTGGGCCCTAAGCTGGCCGCAAACATCGTCGCCCATCGCGACGAGAACGGCCCGTTTCGAAAACGATCTCAACTCAAGAAGGTCCCGCGGGTCGGTCCTAAGGCCTACGAGCAGGCGGCCGGTTTCCTGCGCATTCACGATGGCGACGACCCATTGGACGCCGGCGCTGTGCATCCGGAAAGCTACGGCATTGTGCGACAGATGGCCATCGATCTTGATTGCACAGTCGAGGAGCTGATGAAGCAGCCCGACCATCGAGAAGGGATCGACCTTGAGCGCTATGTCACTGACACCGTGGGCTTACCAACATTGGCTGATATTTTGGAAGAGTTGGCCAAACCTGGACGCGATCCGCGTGAATCGTTCGATGCTTTTGCGTTCGCCGACGGCGTGACGAAGATCACTGATCTGTCGCCGGGAATGAAACTACCCGGCATCGTCACCAACGTCGTCAACTTCGGTGCGTTCGTAGACATAGGCGTACACCAGGACGGCCTCGTTCACATCAGCCAACTGGCCGATCGATTCGTGGAGCACCCGTCTGCGGTCGTTAAAGTCGGGCAGCACGTAACCGTCACCGTGCTGGAAGTCGATGTCGATCGCTGCCGCGTCAGTCTGTCCATGAAGAAGCAGCCGGGCTGTCAACCCCGATAGGTGGATCAATGCAGAATGGAAAATGGAAGGCTCTATCGCCATTAACCGTTGTCAATGCTGAATTACGAGCGCGCTGCTGTAGTGGCGGGTTTAAAACCCGCACACTACGGTTCCAGATTCGGGCCTAATCTCCTGAGATGGGTGGAAGATTGGCAGAGATTGCTTTCAGCCGCCAGCGGCGGGGGGGTATGGCATTATCAATAGAAGATAGGCAGCGGTGGCCTGCCTTGTGCATATCCATATCTATAGTCGGATAGCGCGTGCCTTCCAGCTGCCGCCTGCGTTGGTATCGCTTGTTAGACAAAAAATCCCGATATGTAAATTGCTCAAGCTTGCTCTCTACTGAGGCAGGGCTTTCTCGCCCCATGACCGCTAGCAGCTAACGTGAATAGAGTTTTCCAGGCACGGCGGCCAGAAATTGGCTACCTGAAGGAAGCATGAGGTATCGCTTGTGCTTGCTTGTGTAACGGACGCGGTTCAGGGATGGGTTTGTTGATCTCGAAAGACCTTGCTTCTTGCATGCCTTAGCCCCCTAAGAGATTCTGCTGGATTGCGTTGCAGCGATTAATGGTAAGCATTCAGTAAACCCATACTGCTGGTTGAGATATGGTAGGTCTAGCAGTGCCAGCTGGGCACTGGCATCTATCAGCTTGGAGAATTGGGCAACGCGCATTGTACCCTCCTTGTAGCTGCCGACATTATAGGACAACAGCCAGCGCTAATAAAGCCAAATGGAAAGTATAAAATGCAAAATGAAAAGAGCTACGGGCAGAGTGCGCCGCTACGAAAGATGGATGTAGCGTCGGGACCTGTGCCCGATGTTATGGTGGTTATTCCTGACATAGCTCATATAGCTTGCACAAACAACAAGGCTTGCCTACGTCAATTCGCCTGCGGCGAATCCCCATGGCTCCCCAGTTACAACGACAACCGCGTGGCAACTATGTATTCCGGTTTGAGCTCAAGCCAGGTTTAGGGTTATCTTCAAAGCATCTTCTACCTGGTTCATCGTCTCTGGCCTAAGCTCGCCCAAGTGCTTCAGTAAACGGCTCTTGGCAATGGCCTGCACTTGCCCGGTGAGAACCACCGAGTCCTTGGCGAGCCCCCCCTCCGGCGCGACAACCTGCACATCACTGGGGTAAGGTGTGGCAACGTGAGAAGCATCGGTCAGCGGACAGATCACGATCACCGGACTGTAGTGATTGATCGCATTGCGTGAGACTACTACCACCGGGCGCGTGCCCGCCTGTTCCGAGCCTTCCGCAGGACTAAGCTGAATGAGATAAATCTCACTGCGCCGTGGAGGAGAATCTATCTGCGCCTTCATGTGCGATCCGAGACCTTTCTTAGCTGGAAAGCTTCCCAGTCAGAACGCTCGAACTCGCCGGTGAGTTTAAGAGAGAGGTCGCAATACCTCTCATCATGCTCCATTTCAGCAAACTGGTCATCGATCGAGGCCTCCTTCAGCTGCTTAAGATATAGTTCTACTGCCTGATGGATGAAGCGATTCCGGCTGCGGGCGACGCCGCGGCGCACCAGTGCATCGGCCTGTTCCACGAACGCCTTAGGCAAATCCACGGTCAGCCGAGTCTGTTCTTTCGTAGTCATGATTGCCTCCTGAACGTTCTGCTATGGCGGCATCATTATAAATAAGCATGCAACAAATGCAAGCAGAAAGTCATGGCAAAAAGAAGGATCCTGGAATAGCTGGGTTCAGAGATGGGTTTACTGAATACGTACGGTAGATCCTCTTCCCCTGCATACAAGAGGCCCTTTTTTACTATGTCTCGCCGCTCTCGGCAAAGGTATTCACCCGCCGAGTCGCTTTCTTAGTCCGTTCAACGACCCCTGGTCCGCCTACGCAGCCTCCTGTACAGCCCATTACTTCGACCAGGTTGCCGGGACAATTTCCCTTGGCATAGCGGGCCAGTATGCGCAGCGACTTCTGACCAAGGCCGTCGATGAAGACCGGCTTGATCCGTAAATCGTCTGTGGCACTCGCTTTGATCGCATTGGCGACACCGCCGCTGACTGCGAACCGGCGCGCGGCGGCGTTCGCCGGTCTCTCCAGCACCGACGGTACACACTTAGCGATCTCGATCTCTTTCGCGCTCAGCAGCACTCCCAATTCCTCGAACGTCAGGACGTAGTCAACGAATGGATCGTCAAACGCTTCTGCCCGCTTGGCAACGCAAGGACCGATGAACACGGTCGTTGCATCCGGGGCCATCTCTTTAGCGATCTTGCCGGCGTAATGCATCGGGGTGGCGGTCTCGGATACAAAAGCGGCCAAGTCGGGGAGGTGTTTCTTCACTGCGGCGACGTACGCCGGGCAGCAACTTGAGGTCATGAACGGATCGCCTCTTTCCAGACGTTCGGAAAGCTCCCCAGCCTCCCGCGCAGCGGTGATCTCCGCCCCTACAGCCACCTCGATTACCTTATCGAAACCCAACTTTCGGATAGCGGTCACCAGCGTGGGGAGATCGACCGGAAATTGCCCCACGATCGCCGGCGCGAGCAGCGCGACAACGCGCTTTTGGCTCTTGATCTTCCCTATCACGTCCACGATCTGCGAGCGCCCCATGACCGCACCGAATGGACAGGCGCGCACACA
>JAJOKK010000035.1 GCA_021129875.1 Candidatus Bipolaricaulota bacterium | reverse complement strand
GATAGATGGATCAATGCAAAATGGAAAGAGATACAGGCAGATAGAGATGGTGGTCGGTTTAAAACCCGCCCCACGAACCCTATCTTAGTGAACCCGATAGACACCTCAATAAGGCCAGCTTTTAACCCAAAACTCAACACCCAAAACCCAACACTGCTCTCCCTACGAACTTATAAAGAAGGGATCGTTCAACCGGAAGAGAACCACGCCCCGAGGTCGCTCAACAGGTCTTCTGTGGTCCTGATCTGCCTGCCCGGCACTGGGAGAGATGCGGAGAACAGGTGTCCATACCGTTTTTTGATGATCCGCTGGTCGGTGATAATGACCGCGCCGCGGTCGTCATTCGTACGGATGAGGCGGCCGACCCCCTGGCGCAGCTTGAGGATCGCTTGGGGGATGGAGAGGTCGAGAAACGCATCCTTCCCTGCGGCAGAGATCCTCTCTCCGAGCGCGGCAAAGACGGGGTCGGTGGGGACGGGGAACGGCAGACGGGTGATGATCAAGATCTCAAGGTCGCTTCCGGGGAGGTCGACTCCCTCCCAGAAGCTGTCTGTTCCCAGGAGGATCATCCCTCCTTGCTCCTCCTTGAACCGCGCGGTCAGCTTGCTCCGCGGTCCGTCAATCCCTTGCGCCAAGACACGCCCGCCGGGCGCCAGCCGCTGATGGACGGCGCGGAGGAGGCGGTAGGAGGTGAACAGGACCAGGATTTTGCGGTCGGTCGTATCGGCTGCAGTGCGCGCGCAGGCAGCGATCGCCTCTGCTGACTCCTCCAGTGGGCCGGTGACCGGGGGAAAGTAGGCGGGTAGATAGAGACGCATCCGGTCTTCGTAACAAAATGGGCTTTCGGCAACGGCGTGCGTCGCTGCGCCTGGGGCAGAGGAGAGGCCCAAGGAGCTGTCAAGGTAGTCAAACTCCCCTCCCAAAGAGAGGGTCGCCGAGGTGAGGACGAACTTCTCCAGTTTCGGGTAGAGGCGCTCCGCGAGAAAGGGGGCGACCTCTAGGGGGGAAGAGTGGAGAAGGATCTCCCCTTTGTAGCGCTCGTACCAGTGGACCGTGTTCTCAGCAGGAGGGGAGAAGAGCACGGTGAAGAGGCACGCGATCCTCTCTACATCAGTGGATAGGCCGTCCGCCTCCCGCCTTGCTTCTTGTGTATCGGTTAGTGTTCCGAGCGTTTCGCCGACCGCCTCGATCGCCTTGCTCAGTTCTTCGGCTGTCTGCACCAGCCGTTCGATTCTTGGCCGAAACTCATCGAGTTTCGGTAGCCGCCCCCGTAGGTCTGCGGGGAAGCTTGCAGCCAGTTCAGTGAACAGGCGGGTGTTCATGCCCTGCAGGCTCTCTTGCAGATCATGGATCCGCAGTGCCCGGGTGTCTGTGGGCGGAAAAGGGAGGCGGGTGAGCCAACCGCCTGTGCGACGCCCGCCGGTTGGGTGTTCGATCTCCCGTAGGAGCCGCTCGAGGGCGCGCTGATCTAGCGTTTCGGTGAACGCCTGCCGTGCCGCCCCCTCCAGGGCATGTGCCTCATCCACGATAAGGGATGAATAGTCTCCGATAATCCCCTGTTCGCTCTGCTGATCGGCGAGGAGGAGAGAATGGTTGACTACGACCAGATCAGCGCGTCTGGCGCGTCGGCGGGCCAAGGAAGAGAAACAGTCATCAAAGTGGAAGCAGGCCGGGCCGAGGCAGCGGTGAGGGTCGTCGTACAGCCTGTTCCATAGCTTGCGTGCCCGCGGATCGGAGAAGAAGGCGCCGTTCTCCTCTATATCCCCGGTATCCGTTCGGACGAGCCAGCTCGCCAGCGGGGCGAGGAGGGGAAGGAGATCCTGTTCCAGCCCCTCGATCGTCTCATCGAGAACGATCCGCCACCGACGTTGGCACAGGTAGTTCGTCCGTCCTTTGAGTAGGGCAATCCTGATCTTAGGGGCGAGCCGCGCGGTGAGAAACGGTAGGTCTTTCTGATAGACCTGTTCCTGCAACTGTTTGGTGCGGGTGGAGAGGATGAGGCGCTCCTTGGGATGATCGTCCAGATAGAGGAGCGCCGGCACAAGGTAGGCGAAGGTCTTCCCGGTCCCCGGCCCTGCTTCCACGACAAGAGTCCCTCCCTCCTCCAGAAGATCGCAAACACGTTGTGCCATGTCGCGCTGCCCCGACCGGTCCTCGAACGAGGTCAGCCCCATTGCCAGCGGGCCGTCTTGCGCAAGTGCCTCCTCAACTGTCGGAGGAGCGGATAGAAGCGCTGGCGTATCCCCTTTTTCTTGTGCAGGAGGAGCAGCGGCCGGCTGGACGGCAAAAGAGATCAGGCGGGTCATCAGGTCGCCGGTGGACGCGGGGAGAAGCTGGCTGAGGAGGGCGAGAAGCTCCGGATCAAGTCGGATGGCATCGGCGAGGAGTGCGGGGAAGAGGGCCCCTACTGCCTGCTGCGCCTCTTCGTCGCTGAACGTGATGTTGTAGTGCCGGCAGATGGCGGGGAGGCTGTGATCGGAGAAGGTCGGATGGAGGGTGCGGCTAAGGAGGCGCAGGTCGATTGCTGCGGGACGATCCGCTGTAACAGCCACAGCCTCAGTAGAGGCCGCCGCTCCTTCTTCCTGGTATACGACCCGCGGAAGGTCGGAGAGGGACGTTGAACCATCGTTCGATCGTGCTCTCCCCTCCTCGAACAGAATCGTTCCATCCTCGCCCTCGACAAGGAAGCGAGCGAATCCGAGTTCTTCTAAGGGGTAAGCCATTAGCATCTACAGAAGGTGTTGGAGGAGATCGATTCTCGTGACTTTCCCCACCAGCCTCCCCTCGTTATCGACTACTGGCAGGCTCTTCAGTCTTTTGCGGATGATGAGGTCGGCCGCCTGCAGGTCGTCGTCGTCCTCGGTGATGACGACTATATCATGCTGCATGTACTTGTCGACCGGGTCGTCCGCGATCTTCGTAAGCTTCTTGGCGATCTGATCCATATCCGGAATGAACGAGGTGGTATGGAGCATCTCAAAGTAGCCGGGGAGGGCCGCCTTGATCAGATCATTCTCCGAGATATACCCGACGACTTTGTCGTCCTCGTTAACGATCGGAATGTTCGGAATCCCGGCGCTGTCAAGAATAAAGATCAACTCACGCACGGAAACGTCTTCTTCGCATGACACCAGATCCTTGGTCATGATCTCACGGACTTTCATGTCTGATCCCCCTCATCCAGCCGCTCGATGGAGATGGTCTTCATCTCCGTCGTAATATTATCGTAATTTCGACAGACCTTCTCTTTGCTCTCCGCGCTCAGGATCCCTGCGGCCATGCCGAAGCGCAGCGCCTTGTCGAGCGGCTCGCCTTTATCGAGCATGTAGATGATCCCGCCGAGGAGGGCGTCGTCGGCCCCGACCAGGTTCTTGAACTGCGTCGCTTGCACCGATGTGGAGATCTCCCAGACCGCATCCTTAGCGATTGCGATATCGCCGGTCACATCGTGGGAGACGATGAAGACCCCGACACCGGTTTCGATGAGCTTTTTTCCGGCGGCGATGATCTCGTCATTGGTCGTAAGAGCAGACCCCTCCATAGTGAGGCGCTCCCGTGTATCCGGTTTGACCAGGTAGGGAGAGGAACGAAGGGCGCAGGTGAGGGCATCCCCGCGGGCGCTCAACGCGACCTTTGCCCCAGCCTTCGTCGCCATATCAGTGAGCCGGCAGTAGAAATCGGGATCGACCCCGGCAGGGAGGCTCCCGGCAAGTACGACCCAGGTCGCTCGAGAGAGCATCCGTTTGTAGCGGCGCAGGAAACGGTCGATCTCTTCCGGCGAGACAGCGCCGCCGGGCTCGTCGATCAAGATCGGGACGTGCTCATGGCCTTGTTCGAGCACGGTTACGTTGATCCTCGTCTCCCTGTTCACCCAGACGAAGTTGGTCGTCACCCCCTCGTCGTGCAGGTCGCGCACGACCACGTGGCCCATATGCCCGCCGACGAACCCCATCGCCACGTTCTCCACCCCTAAACGGGCGAGGAAGATTGATGTATTGACCCCCTTCCCCCCGGCGGAAGTGCTGCTCTCCAGCGCGCGGGTGAGGAACTCCTCTTGAGCTACCTGCCCCATCTTCAATCGGTCGACCCAGTAGATCTTGTCGACCGCCGGATTGAGTGTAACTGTGATGATCATCTCGCTCCTTTTACCGTGCTCAGAACCGCTGGCTGCCCGACCAGCGCAGCAGCGGACGCCGTCTCGATACGGACGGGGACGAACTCACCGATTTCGACATCGCCGGAGATGATCACCGTGCGGTGGTCTTCCGAGCGCCCGTAGAACGCCCCTTTGGCCGTCCTCCCCAGAATAAGGACCGTCACCGTCTGCCCGATCTGTCTGAGATTCTCCTCGAAGGCGATCGCGCGCTGCCGGCTAAGGATCTCCTGTAACCGCTCACCCTTGACAACGGGGGCGACGTCGTCGGAAAGAGTGGCGCTGTGCGTCCCTGGGCGAGGGGAGTATGTTGCTACGAAGATTGAGCCAAAGCGGACCTCCTCGATCAGCCGAACGGTATCACAAAAGTCGCTCTCACTCTCTCCGGGGTAGCCGACGATAAGGTCGGTGGTGATGTTCACCTCCGGGATCATCCGTTGCGCCGCATTGACGATTGTCAGGAACTGATCGCACGTATATCCGCGATTCATCGCCTGCAGTATCCGATCGCTCCCCGACTGGCAGGCGAGGTGGATGTGGTTGCAGATATTTCCATGTGCGGCGATCGTCTCGATCACCTGCTCGGTCATATCACGCGGGTGGGAGCTTGTGAACCGGATACGCGGGATCTCTGTTGCAGCCACTTGCGCGAGGAGGCCGGCAAAGTCCCCGAATTCCGGGCGATCTCTTCCATAGGAATCAGCGTTCTGACCCAGAAGGAGTACCTCACGACACCCGGCTGTGAGCAGACCGTTCACCTCAGCGACGATCCGTTCAGCCGGCCGGCTGCGCAGCGGACCGCAAGCGCGAGGGACGATGCAGTAGGAACAGGAGTTTGAGCAGCCCTGGGTGATTGTAACCATCGCCGTCACCATGGACTCCCGTCGGAACGGGACCTCGTCGATCCCTATTGGTGAGGGGAGATGGGCGATCCGTCCCTTACGCCCCTCAATCTCATCGATAAGGGAGGGGAGCGCGGCCAGGTCGCTCGACCCGAAGAGGAAATCGATCGCTGGGAACCGTCTCAACAAGCTCTCCCCGTGCACCTGGGGCATACATCCCCCGATCCCGAGCAGGACCGGTCTTTTCTTCTTCTGCTCGACGATAGCGCCGATGCGGCCGTAGACCTTCTCCTCAGCCTTCTGCCGGACCATGCAGGTATTGAAGATCACGACATCGGCCAGAGCAAGCGAGTCGGTGAGGAAGAGGCCGTGCTCCTCAAGCAATCCGGCGATCCCTTCCGACTGATGGCGATTCATCTGGCAACCCCAGGTCTCAATGTACAGGTGTTTTTGCATGATCTGTTCGTCAATATACCGGATCGGCGCAGGTCGATCAAACGCTGATCAGCGCTGAATTCAGGCCGATTCAACGTAAGCATTCAGTAAACCCATACTGGCTGAAATGAGGCAGGCCCTGTACAGTAATTGCGCACAAGGCAGCCGGGGTCAGGTCTTCTTTCTTGGTGTTTCTGAGCCAGCAACACGCTTGGCAATGGTGCTGATTGTCGAGTAGTAAAGGCCAAGATGGTTTCCAACCTCTTTCAACGTGTATCCATAAACCCGAGTTGCCTTGTATATGCACGCATTTCGTGTTGGTCTATCGACAACGTCAGCAAAGATC
>JAJOKK010000094.1 GCA_021129875.1 Candidatus Bipolaricaulota bacterium | reverse complement strand
CCCTCGAACGCGGTTCAGGGATGGGTTTACTGAATACGTACATCGAAACAGCAATCTATTGCGCTTTCGAAGATAGAAACGGCCACAAAGGCTGGGTGGACGTTGAGAGCCGGTGGTCCTTGCGCTAGAATAATCCCGCAATGTCGATACCGAATGCCATCTACCCTGGAAGTTTTGACCCGATCACCTACGGGCACATCGACATCGTCCGTCGAGCGAAGAAGCTCTTCCCTCGCCTGGTGATCGCCATCGTCGCCAACCCCAATAAGAGACCGTTCTTCTCCATCACCGAACGGGTTAAGATCACCAAGGAGGCGCTCGCCGAGACAGGGGTCTGTGGGATCGAGGTGATCAGCTACGACGGCCTGTTGATCGACTGCGCCAAAGGGATCGGGGCCACCGCGGTCGTCAGAGGGTTACGCGCCAATTCCGACTTCGACTACGAGTTTCAGATGGCACTCACCAACCGCAACCTCGACTCCGAGATCGAGACCGTCCTGTTCATGACCGCCGGCTGCTACAGCTTCCTCTCTTCCTCAATCGTCAAGGAGGTAAAGCGCTTCGGTGGTGATATCGACTCGTTCGTCCCTAAGATTGTCGAGGAGGCGCTTGCGCGCAAGTTCTAACCCGCGACCCAGCATACGCCCTTGCCGCTGAGCCTGCTTACGAACGTCTCGCAGGACAGATCGATCGATACGGGCAGTAGGTGCAGGCAAAGTAGGTCGGCTCGCCCGGAAAGCGCGCGGCGCGGATCCCGGAAGCAGCAGTATCGATATCCGACAGAGCCTTTTCCATCGCCTTTTCACTCGGAACAGAGGAACCAACGATAACTTCAGGGGTGAGGAAGCGAAGCTCGATCCGCGCCGGGAGCGTGTTGAACAGACGCTCGTAGGCAAGGGTGTAGATCGCCATCTGACGGCTCTCCTTCGTCTTCTTATCCGCCTGGTCCGTATCGGTCACCTGCGAGGTCTTATAGTCGATGATCGTCCCCAGAGTGTGGTCTTTCCGATCAGGAAGGTCGATGCGATCGAAGACCCCACTGACCTTCACTGCGCCTTCGACGAATGAGAAGTGCTGTTCGACAAAGGCAGGGAGAGTCTCCTCCTCGTTCGCGTGCTCATAGAAGTGCTCGAGCGCGGTGAGTCCTTGCTGGAAACGCAGCTCTTCATGTTTGCGAGTGAGGAACCCTTCCGTCTGCCACAGGTTGCGAAAGGTCTCCTTGAGCTCGGAGAGGGGGATCGTCCTTCCGGTTTGGCGGGCGGCATTGTACCGTCTGACCGCATGGTGGATCGCGTTCCCGTAGATCACGGCATGGTGCTGACGGATCGGGACCTTCAAGATGTGGATGTAGCGGTACTTCATCGGGCAGGTAAGGTAATCATCGACCTTCCGGTGGCTCAGTTCGAGGATCGTCTCTCCGCGCGGCATAAGGACGAGATCGTCGTCTGAGGACGATTCGACTCGGGCGGTCTCTGTCCGCTCGTAACGGGCGATCGTCGCTAACGACGACCCCTTCACTATCCGCAACTGAGACGGCGGCAGGTCGAGCGCTTCGGAGACGAACAGGCTCGGCTTGCGAGGCCTCTTTCCACCGTAGTCCTTGGCGCTCGTCAGGTACAGATCCGTCTTAGCGCGGGTCATCCCCACGTAGAACAGGCGACGCTCCTCCTGCCGGTGAAAGTCGGAGGAAGTAAGGGAATCCTTCATCAGTCCATCGGGGAAAGGGATCGGATCGCGACGGCTCACCGAGGGGAACCTTCCCGCGACAAGCCCGCCGAGGAAGACGATCGGAAACTCCAACCCCTTTGCCTGGTGGATGGTAATGACGTTCACCGCGTCGGTATCCCAATCCGCCTCCCCCACCGGCGGGTTGTCCCCGGCCTCGATCAGGGCGTCGAGGTAGTCGATGAACCACGGAACACGGTCGTAGGTAGTCACCTTGGCGAACCGTTCGATTATCGAGAAGAGCTTAGCCAAGTTCTGCACACGCAAGGCGTCTTCCGCCTCTTCGGAGTTGGACAGAGCCTCGATCGTCCCGGTCCGCTCGGTCAGGTATTGGTAGAGGACCTCGCCGGTCTTCTCCCGCGCAGCGAGCGGGAAGACCGCGGTGAGGTCGTCCGAGAGCCTGATCATCGCCAGGCTTCCCTCTTCGGAGAGTCCGAGGTAGTTCGCGCTCTTTGCTGCAATACGGAAGACCTCGAACAGGCTCTTGTTGTGGCGCTTGGCGTAGCTGGTGGTCAGAGCGAGGTCCTCCGCAGCGACCCGGTATAGGGGGGAACTCGCCAGGTAATGGAACGACAGGTTGTCCCGCGGGTCTGCAAGGACGCGCAGGAAGGCGATCGCAGTCTTGATCTCATCGCGGTCGTACAGCCCTCGGCTCCCGGAGAAATGCCACGGGATATGAAGAAGGTTGAGCGCGTGAAGGAACTGATCGGCCTGGGCGTTGCTCCGCACAAGGATGGCAAAGTCGCGGTAGGCACAGCCATCTTTCTCTATTCGCTCAGCGATCGTCTCGGCGACGAAGTCGCTCTCTTCGTTCAACGTCTCGAAGTGATGCTGCTGCAGTGGCCGCCCATCGCCGATGACCGCGTGCAAGCGCTTCACAAGCCCTGCACGCACCTCCAATCGGTCGGGGTTGTTATTCTGGATCAAACGGTAGGAGGCGTCGAGGATCTGCTGTGTGGAGCGGTAGTTCTCCACCAGGACGACCGACTTGGCGTCGGGGTACTCCTGCTGAAAGTTCAAAATATTGCTTATTGCCGCACCGCGAAACTTATAGATCGACTGGTCGTCATCCCCACAGACGGTGAGGTTCCTCTTGGGGGGTGTAGTAAACGAAGACGGACTTGCTGCACCCTCCGGGCCGGAGAGGAGCTTCAGAAGCTCGAACTGGGCGTAGTTTGTATCCTGAAACTCATCGACGAGAACGTAACGGAACCGTTCCAGACAGCGCTTGCGGACGAGAGGATATTCGCGCAGGAGTCGGAGGGCCATACTGATCAGGTCGCCGAAATCGACATACCCCGCCTCGATGAGGAGCCGCTGGTACGCAACGTACGCCTCGGCAAGCTCGGCCTGATCAGCAAGCTCTTCCTCCAGGAGCCTCTTCTCCTCCGCCTCCCCTTCTGCAGCGAAGCGTGTGGCGAGTTCCTCGGTATAGGCGAGGTACTCCTGCGGGGTGACGTCCTCGTCCTTAGCGCGGGAGAACAGGGTCAAGATCGCCCGCAGGTGCCTGATCGGGTTTCCCAACGGGAGAAACCGCTTCAGCGGCAGGTCGAACAGGTGTTCTTTGAGGAAGATCACCTGCTCTGCCTCGGTGAGGATGCGATAATCCGGGGTCAACCCAAGCAACACAGCGTTCTCGCGCAAGAGGGAGTCGCAGAACGAGTGGAAAGTCCCGATACGCGCCTCGATGTATCCGTAGGGGACGAGGAGATCGACCCGCTCCTCCATCTCCGCAGCGGCCCGCTCGGTGAAGGTGAGGGCAAGGATCTCCGCCGGCTTAGCCCTTTTCTCCGCGATCAGCCAGGCGATCCGCTTAGTGATCACCGTTGTCTTCCCGGTCCCCACCCCGGCGATAACGAGGAGCGGCCCCTCGCCGTAAGTAACGGCAGCACGCTGTTCCTCATTCAGGCCGGCTAACAGATCCTCGTTCATTCTACCGGAGAGTATAAATGGAAAATCTCTACCGAGCAATCGGCCCATTGCGTTCTCCCCTTCACATCCGTCCCGGAACCTGGTAAGATAAACCATCTGCTTCGACATCGACTGAATAAAGGGGTGATGAGAAATGCGAAGAAGCATGTTCATAGGCGGTGCTGTCGTTCTGTTTCTGATAATTACCGCCACCATTGCGAGCGGGGATACGATCGAGCGCCGGCCGATCGTGATCATGAACAACTACGAATTCACTGTGGAGAACGGTGTGACAGCCGGTTCAGGGACGGCCAACGACCCGTACATCATTGAGGGGTGGAGGATCGACGCCGGATCGCGCGACTACGGAATCCATATTCACCGGACGACTCGTACCTTTGTCATTCGCAACGTGGAGATCAGCGGCGCAGCCAAGGCGGGCATCTTCCTGAACTTCGTGCGGAACGCCTCTGTTGAGGACTCTACCCTTATCGGGAACTGGGTCGGGATCACTCTCAATTTTGCCGGGTTCAACCGGATCCGTGGTTGCACGATCAAGAGCAATATGGAAGGGATCATCCTGCGCTTTTCCGACAACAACCAGATCCTCGATAACACAGTTACCAGGAACGCGGTTGCCGCGATCTGGTTCTTCGCCGCGGAGTCGAACGAGATCATCGGCAACATCATCTCCTCCAACCATATGGGGATCTTCCTCGACTTCGGCTCGCAAGAGAACCTCATCCATAGGAACACCTTCCTCGACAACGTCCACAACGCGCGCAGCGTAAGCGCAAACAGTTGGGATAAGGGCGGAGCGGGGAACTACTGGTTCGACCACCGGGCATTCGATTCCGATAGGGATGGGATCTGGGATTCTCCATACATCATCCGCAGCGATGCCGATCAGGACAACTTCCCTCTCGTCCACCGTCCATAGAGAACCGTTGATCCGAAGACGGAACAGGGGGGAGTGGCCGCAGGTCGTGAAAGAACGACGCGTGCTGCAAGAGCACTGCAAGCGTACTGTAAGTGCGCTGTAAGTGTGCTGTAAGTGTGCTTACTCTCGATCGACTATCTGCCACGTGTTATCCACTGATGTAAGGAGGAGCGATGGCCGCAGAGAAGTTTGCCGAGTACCTGCAGAAAGAGATCCCTTACCACCTGGCGCACGTCCTTGTTCAGGATATGCGTGCCGGCCGGCGGATCTCACAGTGTTTCCTGGTCCGGCAGAAGACACAGCGGGCGACCCGCAGCGGGGACCCGTACCTGGAGATCGTCCTCGCCGACCGCTCTGGAACAGTCCCTGCCCGTGCCTGGGCCGCGGCGACCCAGAAGTACGCATCTGAGTTTGCAGAGGGTGATTTTGTCTACGTTGAAGGACGATCCGAGACCTACCGTAACGCCCTCCAAGTCATCGTCGAATCGATCCGCCAGTTGGAGACGTATGAGCGTGAGGCAGGGAAGGTTTCGGGATTCGATCCTGCTCTCCTCGTGCCGGCGAGCGAGCGCGACATCGATGAGATGTGGGAACAGCTGCAAGGCTTGATCGCCACCCTCGACCCACCTGCACTCCGGCAACTGGTTGAAAAAGTCTTCAGCACTCACGAGCAAGCGTTCAAGGAGTTTCCGGCTGCGGTCCAGTATCATCACGCATACCTCGGCGGCCTATTGGAACATAGCTTGGAGGTGGCGGAGGGAGGATTTCGCTTTGCCGAAGGGAAGGCGGGGATCGATCGCAGCCTCGTCGTCGCGGGGAGTCTCCTGCACGACATCGGGAAGATAGAGGAGCTGGAAAACCCAATCTCCCCCCGCTACAGCGCCGACGGGCAGCTGGCCGGCCACCTCCTCCTAGGGCGCGACATGGTGCGCGATGCAGGGAAAGGGATCGACTGGCCGAACGAGCGCCTCCCCGACCTACTGGAGCACATCATTATCTCCCATCACGGCGAGCTGGAGTTCGGAGCAGCGATCGTCCCCAAGACAGCAGAGGCGATCATCGTTTACTATTTCGATAATCTGTCCGCCAAGCTAAATATGATTCGAATGCACATCGCCAAGGACAGTGAACCAGGGGAGTTTACCGATTGGCACAAGCTCCTGGAACGTAAGTTCTTTAAAGGAACTCAGCAATTGAGTGATTGAGTGTACCCCAGGGTACAAGGTTC
>JAJOKK010000237.1:3982-5812 GCA_021129875.1 Candidatus Bipolaricaulota bacterium | reverse complement strand
GCCCTGATCTGCCGGCGATCGTGACGAGCCTGTCTCGATCGATACCGACCACCATGCTGTTTGTCAGGTATGAAACACCCTCCCGTTCCAGCTCTTCGATCAGCCGCTCTGCGTACTGCGGGCCGGAGAGCATCCGATCGTAGAGATGGAGCCCGAATCCGTCGTGGATGCACTGCAGGAGGATCCCTCCCAGGAAATCGTTGCGTTCGACCAGGAGAAGGTCCTTCACCCCACTCCGCTTCACCGCGACCGCCGCTGCCAGACCGGCCGGACCGGCGCCGATTATGACAACGTCTATCTTCTTTCTCCTCACACTGATCGGTCATCCTTTATCAGCCCGTAGAACAGATTGGACCCCTCGTTGTTCTTGTAGATCTCGTCCGGCTGCTTGCCGTACCTGTCGATCAGGAGATCGACGATCCGCGGGGTGCAGAACCCGCCCTGACAGCGGCCCATCATCGCCCGTGTGCGGCGCTTTATCGCGTCCAGGGACGAGACCCCCAGTCGATTCTCTATCGCGGCGATCACCTCGGATTGAGGGACGGTCTCACAGCGACAGGCCATAATCCCGGCTTGCTCGTCCTCCGCAATCGCTGCAGCCTGTTCCTCAGGAGGAAGGAGCGCGAACCTGACCGCCCTCTCCCGGTAAGGGTTGAAGGCTTTGCTCGGTATCAGGTCCTCCTTCTTACCGATGATCGCCACCACCATCTCCGCAATCGCCGGGGCCGCGGTGAGTCCGGGCGATTCGATCCCGATCAGGTCGATGAAACGAGAGACCTGATCGTTCTCCTCGATCACAAAATCGGCGAACTTCTCCTCTCCGCTCTTGCTGATCAGCTTTGGCCTTATCCCGGCGTAGTTCCGGATGAACGCAAGATCGGCCAATTTTGGGATGTACCTGCTGATCTGCGCTTTGATCGATGCCATCACCGGCGCGGTGGTCGCTGTATCATTCCTGCCTTCGATATACTCCGCCGAAGGGCCGAGGAGGATGTTATGCTCTATTGTCGGAGTGAAATGGATCCCCAGCCCTGCCCCGTGCGCCGGGGGGGGCGGGTAGATCATCCGGTCGATCATCCCCTCGACCTTGTCGGTGATATAGTACTCCCCCCGGCACGGGTGAATGGTGTGCTCGGTCGCCGCGACCAGGCGAGAGATCTGATCGGAATGAATGCCGGCGCAGTTGATCACCCACCGCGTAGAGTAGGCCCTCCCCACCGAGGTCGCGACTCGGAAAATGGGACCCTGTTTATCGATTGAGAAAACCTCCTCCAAGAAGACGAACTCAGCGCCGTTTGCATGAGCGTTCTCCGCCAAAGAGATGACGAGTTCGTACGGCTCGATGATCCCTGCGTTAGCTGAGCGCAGAGCATACTCCCCGCGGATATTCGGCTCGAGATTCTCTATCTCCTCTCTATCGATCAGGCTGAGTCCGCCCACCCCGTTCTTCAGCCCTTGATGGTAAAGGAATTCCAGGTGCTTGCGCTCGTCGTCGTCCATCGCCACGACCAGCTTTTCGGTCGTCCGCATACTGAAATCGAGCTCGCGGGCGAGCCCTTGGAAGCGGGAGTGGCCGAGCACATTCGTCTTCGCCTTCAGGGTTCCCGGCGGGACGTTGAACCCAGCGTGCAAGACACCGCTGTTCGCTTTGGAGATCCCACTTGCAACGTCGTCCTCCTTCTCAATGACCAGGACCTCGCCCTGATAGCGCGTCAGCTCGCGGGCGATTGCACAGCCGATCACCCCGGCGCCGATGATTATAAAATCGTAGAGTTTGTTTGGGGTCATTGGGTTTGTTGGGTTTGTTGGGTTTGTTGGGTTCATGGGGTT
>JAJOKK010000237.1:0-3882 GCA_021129875.1 Candidatus Bipolaricaulota bacterium | reverse complement strand
TTGTTGGGTTCATGGGGTTCATAGGGTTCATTGGGATTACTGCTGTCTTTCATCATTTGCGATCCTCTCTATAGTTCTGCCCGCGACTAAAGTCGCTACTACAGATTCCTCGTAGAATCAGAAATCGGCCGTCACCCCCAGTCCTTTCCCGATCCGTTCGATCTCTGAGACGACCTTATCCGCGATTTGTACATGCTCCTGCTGCTCCTTGGCTCGTTGAAATTCCTTCTCCCCGTGAACGTAGCTCCTATCGTACCCCTTTGCTTTTTCGGATCCGTGCAGCAGTTCGACGAATGCGGCGAGGGCGGCGGTGAACTCGTCGAGAGGAATGAACGCTTCGATCCTGATCGCGGCGAAGAAATGGCATACGTTAGCCGGTGCGTTCGGTCTGCCATAGACGTGGGGTCCGAATGCTCCGCCGGAGAGGATCCCTGTGAGAATCTCAACAAGCATTGCCAGGCCAAACCCCTTGTGCCCACCTGTCTCCTCACCCGCTCCACCGAGCGGGAGGAGCCCCCCTCCGCGCCGCGCGACCACGTCCTTCAGCACCGCTGCTGCGTCGGTCGTCGGGCTCCCGTGCGCATCAGTCCCCCAGACCGGCGGTATCGGCATCCCGTGTCTGTTGTACTCCTCCAGCTTGCCGCGCGTCACCGTGCTCGTCGCCATGTCCAGAACAAATGGCATCGCACCGCTTGTCGGTGCGGCAACAGCAATCGGGTTCGTGCCGAGGAGGGCGTCCTTGCTAAAGGTAGGGACGACAAGTGGAAAGGCGTTCGAGGCGGAGAGACCGATCAGTCCGTCGGTGAGTGCCATCATCGCGTAGTATCCGGCTATCCCATAGTGGTTTGAGTCCCTCACCGCGGCCAGGGCGACGTCCTTCTCCTTCGCCTTATCGATCACCGACCGCATCGCCCGGTGAGAGACAGGTTGGCCCAAGCCGTTGCCGCCGGTTACGAGGAGGGTATTCGCCGTCTCTCTCAGCACCTTGTACCGCGTCTCGGGGAGTATTACCCCGGTCGCGATCCCATCGGTATACCGCTTCAGCCGCGCCACACCGTGTGAGGCTATCCCCCGTCTGTCCGCCTCGATCAGCACATCGGCGGTGATCCTCGCGTCCTCCTCGCTCACGCCGAGGCTGGTGAAGCAAGCGGTCACGAACCGCGCAAGGCCCTGCACCGATACCTTCGTTGAGTTCATAGAGTTTGTTGGGTTCGTTGAGTTCGTTGAGTTTGTTGAATTCATAGGGTTCGTTGGGCGGGTTTCAAACCGATCGCCATCCATACCTGCCTGTATCTCTTTCCGTTTTGCATTTTATACTTTGCATTTTGCATTTTGCATTCTGCCTTGCACCATCCATCGGCTTCGTTGGGCGCCCTAATCATTCAATCCTTCATCCGCTCTCTGATCTTCACCATGTTCTTCGCGATCGTTTTTGCCAGTTCCGTATACAGGCTCCCACCGGTGCTGTCCATGGTGACGAGGAGCGGGCCGAAGGACTTTACCCGGAAGATCCAAACGGCCTCCGGCATCCCTAGCTCATCGAGCCAGAAGACGTCCTCGACCTGTTCGATCGCCTTTGCCGCGAGTGCACCAGCCCCGCCTGTGTAGTGGGTGTAGACCGCGCCGTGTGCTTCGAGCGCTCTTTGCGTCCTCTCCCCCATCCCGCCCTTTCCGATGATGATCTTCACCCCGAAGGCGGAAAGGAAACGGTCCTCGAACATCTCCATGCGCGCGCTCGTCGTCGGACCGGCGGCGATCACCCGCCATCCCCATGGAATAGCACCCGGTGGACTTATTTCACGGGGCCGGCCTGTCCCCTCCTCTTTTACCACTGGCCCACAGTGGAAGAGAGCCATCTGCGAAGGATCGAACGGGATCTCCTCGCCCTTTGCCTTCCGTTCGAGCATCAGGTGGTGCGCCTCGTCGCGGGCGGTGAAGAACCGGCCGGTGAGATAGAGCACGTCCCCCACGCGCAGCTCGCGCACCAGGTCCTGGGCAACGGGAAGGGTTATCTCTCGTTCCATATCAAATCACCTCCACTCTGCCGTCCGCAGTGATGCGGACCTTCGCCCGGCGGTCGGCCCAGCACTGAAGCACGATCCCCAGCGGCAGTGCGGCAGGGTGCCGGAAGGCGTACTCCACATGGACGGCAAGGGCGGTCGTCACCCCACCGATCCCCATCGGCCCCAGACCACTCATATTGAGCAGCTCGAGGATCTCGCCCTCCAGCGAGGCAACGACCGGCTCTGGATGTCTGGACCCAACATCGCGTAGCAACGCGCGCTTGGCGAGCTTCAGCGCGATGTCCGCCCCACCGCCGATCCCCAGACCGACGATTGTCGGCGGGCAGGGCTTCCCCCCACAGGCAACGACGTGGTCGACGACCGCCTCCTTGAGCCCCTCCATCCCCACACCCGGGGTGAGCATCATGAGCGCGCTCATGTTCTCGCTCCCGCCGCCCTTGGGGAGGAGGGTGATCATAATCTCATCCCCGTCGACCAGTTCCCAGTTGATATACGGCATGAACCGGCCCAGGTTGTCCCCGGGGTTCTTCCCAGTGAACGGATCGACCGTGTTCGGCCGAAGCGGGATTGCAACAGTCGCTTCTGCGGTCGCTTCAGCGATAAACGCACCGATGACCCGCAGCTTTGCCAGGTACGGACTGCTCATTCCCGCTTCAACAAAAAAAGTCTGGATCCCGGTATCCTGACAGATCGGAAGCGCCCCTGTGCGCGCGATCTCGCAGTTCTTCAGGATTGCCGAAAGCTGACCCTTCGCTAGGTCCGATCGCTCTTTCGCCTCCGCCCTCTTCAGTGCATCGACCACATCGGACGGGAGGATCGTCGCCGCCTGCTTGACAGCCTGCATGAGCGCATCCTTAAGTTGCCTGTCGATCACCTGGACCTCCCTATCGACCGCAGATCTTCCTTTTGATCTGCTTCTCGGACAGATCGAAGAAGGTCGGCCGCTCCACGTCGATGAACCTACCTATGAGAAGCTCCTCTGCCGTTATTATACCTCCATCCGTGGGATTGGCCCCATAGCAAATGACGCTCTTCTCAGCGCAGACACAAAGCTAGTCGATCCCTTTCCCAATCCAGGTCCTCCTCTGGCCATAGTCGGTCGGGCAGGGAGCGAACGCTTCAATACAGGTGAACCCAGCCCGGACAAGCGCCTCCATCATCTTTCAGTAACAACCTCCAAGCGGCGGAAAGTGGTGACCTCAGAGACTGTTGCACGATGCAGCCTGGCAAGGCCCACGTCACGCGAAGGCTCATAGGCTTCGTATTATGGCTCTTCGGCGTTTTGAGTGGGTGGGTGGAAGTTTTCGATCCTGCTCGTCTTGAGTTTTCTCTCTGCATTGCGCGTCCACCAAAGCTGCGAGCCATCCTCCCCTTACCTCTCCCATCAAGGGAGGAGGGCGTTCTATCTTATGGGGGGAGGAGCCATCAATCTTCACTTCATGCGCGTGTGAATCCAGAATCCGCTACCCACTTAAAACGACGAAGAGCCCGTATTATGTGCCCTGTAGGCATTCCGTCACTGTATCTGAGTAGGCCGTATTGGCAAGACCCGGATAACTCGGTAAACTATATTTCGTGATAGAAAGATACGGCGATATAGAGCTGCCAAGAAAAAAAGAAACAACCGGGGAACATGGTCGGAGTACGGCTGATGTTGATGGATAGAGCATGAGAGATCGCGCAGGTTTGGGGACAGCATTGAGAAATAAGAGGAGCTGTAAATTTAAAGTGTTTACCTTCCTCAAAAACTGCCCAATGAAACAAAAATAGAGTGTCGTATCTGAATTAGGTGAAAGAAGATGAGCGTTGCAATAAAGGTAGAATCGCTTCGAAGGGTTTACCGTTCTCACCAGAAGGA
>JAJOKK010000212.1 GCA_021129875.1 Candidatus Bipolaricaulota bacterium | reverse complement strand
AGATTGTTCCCCCTCACCCTAACCCTCTCCCATAACAGGGAGAGGGGATTTAAAACAGCGGAAGAGATGCGCCCCTATAAGAATAGCAAGTCCGCACCCCCCTCTCTTGATGGGAGGAGTAAAGGGAGGGTGATGCTAAACTTCCACCTACCCACTCCTGTCTGCATTGCGGATGCAACAGGCAGGCGAAACGCCGAAGAGCCAGGTTTATGTAACGCGCCGCCTCTACCGTTCGATTACAAACGGGACAAGGAATACCTCTCCCTCCCCTCCGGTAATCCAGATAAAGTAGGTCCCTGTAGGGAGGATCTCCGTCTCGATCGTCAGGCGAAGCCCCTCATCTGTGTGACGCCGGGAGAAGGCGATGTCAGGGACCATACCCCCACCGCCGACGGCGACCGGCCCCAGTGCGGCCACCCGTATCGCCGGGCGGTCTTCACGTCTGATCTGCTCCAGTGTAACCACGACCCGTTCGCCTGCCCGGTGTAGGATGGTCCGGGTCTCGGCAAGGAAGATCAGCTCGTCAATACTGGGCGAGTTCGGCTTCCCTGCAGTGGCGGCCATCCGCCGGACGGTGCTGTCCCGCCCGTAGACGATGACTCCGGGGTTGGTGTGCCAGTTGTCAGCGGTGTCTCCGGCAAGAGGATTGCTCCGTTCCATTGTTGCCCTAGTGCGCGCGTCCCCTGCCGGCCGGCCACCGGCGCTCGCTGCATCGGCATTCGCTGTATCGACCACATTCCCCGCCGCATCGATGAGGAGGATCACCGCCCCTTCGTCGGGGAGATTGAGGAGGTAGGGCGACTGAATGTCGTAGATCAGGCCGGCGAGGACGTTTGGCACTGTTTCATCGCTCCGTCGCTCGAGAAGGAAATAGCCGCGTCCATCTTCCCCTTCCTTGCCGGCGACCCACCATGACATGTCGAAGACACGCCAGGATGGATCGTCTCCTCCCTGCTTGACGAAGACGATCTCTGCCCTCTCCCGGCGCGGTTGGGTAAGGTCGATAGGAGAGGGGGTGATCGTCCCGGAGAGCGGAATGCGCGTCCACAGATCCTCGTCGGGGACAGGGCCCTTTTTCGGATACCACGCGATCGTCCATCCGGAAAGATCGACTGGGATAGAGCCGAGGTTCCGCAGTTCGATCCACTCATCGGCCGGGTCGGCAGGCGTTCCGGCCCAGGCGACCTCGTTGATGATCACCCTCCCGTCAAGTTCGGCAACGACAACACCGCCGACACCAGCGATCTCACACAAGGAGACACTGAGGATCGTCTCGGTCTCGGTCGTCCTTCCCAGCGGTCCGATTCCGCTGACCGTCGCCGTGTTGACCACCGGCCCGGGCAGGTCGGCTGTGGTCACGGTATGTGTTGCGGTCACGGTGAGCGACTCACCCGGAAGAAGGACCCGTGTCGGCAACGGGATCTCGCCAAGGGGATCATCGATCAGCCGAAGGTCGGTGATCCTGATATCTCCTGCATTAGTAATGATGAAGGTGTAGGTGATCGTATCGCCTATCGCCGCCTCGGTCGTATCGGCCATCTTGATCAACTCGAGTATGCCGTCGGCGGCGAGTCCGAGGAGGGTGAGCGTATCACGATCGGTCACCGTCCGCCCGCCCGGGTCACGCCCCGTCGCCACCACTGTGTTCTCGATCGGACCGGGGAGGTGCTCTTCGCCGATCGTCACGGTGAAGCTTCCGGTAACGCGCTCCCACGGGGCGAGGGTCGTGCGGGTAAGGGGGATATTCCCCAACAGATCGTCCACAAGGGAGAGGTCGGAGAGGATCGTCTCGCCGGTATTAGTTATGGTGTAGACATAGGTGATCGTATCCCCGATCGACAGCCTGTCGAGGGGGGAGATGGGAAAGCCGCGGAAATCCCGCGCTTCTAGGATCACCTCGATGGACGAGCGAACCGTTATAAGCTCTACACGCGCCTGCGCGCTTGCTCTTGCCGTTCTCCCGTCTCCGCTCCGCCCACTCACGGTGACGGTGCTGACAAGCGGGCCGGGAAAGTCATCCTCGTTCACCGTGGTCACCGCTGTTCCGGTTGCGCGCTCCCCGGGAGCGAGGGTTGTCCTGTTCAAGAGGATCTCCCCCAGCACGTCGTCGACGGCGGAAATCCCAAAAAGGATCGCCTCACCGGTATTTGTCACCGTGTACGTGTAAACGATCTCCTCCCCAAGCGTTGCGTACTCCCGATCGGCAATCTTCTCGACCGCGATCGACACCGCTTGCGGCGGAGGAAGATCCGGACTGACGGTCACCACCACCTCATCGCTCGCGCTTGCGCCACAGTTATCGGTCACGGTCAATCGAAATCGCAAGGCTGTCTGTGCGGGGACATGAGGAGCGGTGAAAGTCGCGTGATCTCTGTTCGCACCGGTAAGTGAAACCGCAGGCCCGCCTATTTGCTCCCAGGCATAGCTGGTGATCGTTCCGTCAGGGTCGCTTCCGCTCCCGGCCAAGGTGACCCAATCACCCTCCTGGACCGTTTGATTCGGGCCGGCATCAGCCGTTGGCAGAGCGTTGATGTTCTTTACACGGACACTGACAGAATCGCTCGCGCTCCCCCCACAGTTGTCGAGTACGGTCAACCGAAACCGCAGTTCCGTCTGCGCGGGGACAAGAGGAGCGGTGAAAGTCGCGTGGTCCGTGTTCGCACCGGTAAGTGAAACCGCAGGCCCGCCTATTTGCTCCCAGGCATAGCTGGTGATCGTTCCGTCAGGGTCGTGCGCGCTCCCGATCAACGCCACCGCATCCCCTTCCTGCACGGTCTGATCAGCCCCGGCATCGACCGTGGGATGAATGTTCACGTTCCTTACATGCACAGTGAGGCTGTCCGACGCCGACGCGCCCTGGTTGTCGGTCACAGTAAGGGTCAGGATGATATCCTCGCCAGTGCAGTGGTCCGTCATCGGCGCGGTGTAGATTGGATGAAGCGTGTTCGGATTATCAAAGTTTCCGCCGCCGCCGTTATCGCTCCAGGAATGAGAGACGATCCACCCGTCAGAATCGTCCGATGTTGCACCGCTGAGCACGACGACTTCTCCTTCGTTCACTGACTTGTCATCCCCGGCATCGACCGTGGGGAAGGCGTTCACCCACAGCAGGAATGAATCGCTCGACCGACCGCCTTGGTGGTCGGTGACGGTGAGGGTGAGGGTTACATCTCCGCTTATAGCAGGAGCAGTGAAAGTTGAATTAAGTGTACTGCGATTGTCAAAGCTTCCGCCTCCCCCACCATCATCCCAGAGATACTGAGCGATCCCGCCTCCCCCATCCCCGGCTATGGCGTCGGCGAGGATCACTTCCCCACCTAATCCGACCATCCTGTTTGCTCCGGCGTCAACCGAAGGGAGGACGTTGATTGTAAGCGACGTATGCACAAAAGGAGGGTTATTGTCTATTCGGAGCCTCACGGTGTACGACAGCTCCGCTGGGGCTAAGAGCTCGACCCGCGTTCGGATATAGATCGTCACTTCCTGCCCGCTTGCAAGCGGGCCCAATGCGATTGTTCCAGTGTACGGCGACCAAGCTACTCCATCCAAAGGCAAACGGTACTCCGCGTTCCACTGATCAACCCCTGCAGGAAGGAGCCCTTCGAAGACAAGGTTCTGTAGTTCCGTGCCATCATTGATAATCGTCACCGTGTAGGTGAGGAAATCTCCCCTGGCGGCCGCTTCCGGCGCAGCTTCGAGCGTCAAACTGCTGACCGAACCTCCCCACGTCGTCATTGGGACGGCAAGGAAGAGAAGAAGGACCGCAGCAATGCATAGCCGATGACGCGTGTGTGAACCGATCATACCATTCTCCTTATCTATTGACACCAAGGAAGTATCGCACAGGAGGGGGCCGCTGACAAGTAATGCACGTTACACCTCAACGCCTGGTTCGTTCCTATCGAGACGGACAAAGGTGGCATTTCTCATCAGACGCTTTGGGACAAGCCACAAGCCACGCACCACAAGCTCAGATCGCTCGTCGCACCGGTTTAAAGCTTCGCCGATGAATAGGTGAAACGCCGAGGCGGCAGAGCGCATCCAGATGCTCCGGGGTTGCGTAGCCCTTATGCCGTTCAAACCCGTAGCCGGAATAGATGCCGGCGTAATCCTTCATCAGCTGGTCGCGATAGACCTTGGCAACAATCGATGCTGCGGCAATCGAACGGGAGAGATTGTCACCGCGGACGATCGGTTCTCCAGCGTACTGCGGAAAAGGGAATCGTGCGCCGTCAACAAGCAGAAAGTCTTGGGAAACCTTCTCGATCGCGGCGAGCATGGCGGCGTCGGTCGCCGCTGCTATTCCTATCCTGTCGATCTGCATCGGCGAGGAGCTGCCTATTCCCACAGCGATTGCGCCTTGGTGGATCGCGGCGCTGAGACCCTCCCGCTTACGTGCGGAGAGCTTCTTGCTATCCCTCAGTTGACTAAGCCATCCTGTGCCGGGCTGCAGCACTACCGCAGCCGCAACGACCGGCCCGGCGAGAGCTCCGCGACCGACCTCATCAACCCCGGCGATAGCTAAATAGCCTTCTTTCCCCAGTTCCACCTCACGGGCGAAACTGGGGAAACGCACTTGTCTGGCGATCACCGTTCACCTCCTTTATTTTGGGTCGTTGGGACAAGCAGTGCGAGTGTCGAGTGTAAGTGAAAACGTTTAGCAGTGTGAGTGCGAGTGTCGAGTGCGAGTGAAAGCGTTTCAGTCCCCTTCGGGGGGTTGTGCTCTTTGGGACGCTTCCACTTGCACTCGCACTGCTTGTTATGTTTCAATCCCCTTCAGGGGTTTGTCCGCTTTCGGACCGGACCATGGACTACGGACCATGGACCGCTTTATGAGAACAGTTTCCGGGAACGATAGAAGTACTCTCCGCCCGAGATGAGGGCGAGGGCGATGGCGAGGCCGAGGAACACATCCGTTGCCGCCGCTCCGATCGCTCCTAGGTGGAAGGTGCGCGTGGCAAGGACCGCGAAGATCAGCCCGATGTGCGACATCGTCTTGAGTTTTCCGAGCAGGCTTGCTGAGATGACCTTCCCCTCGGTGATTGCTAGGATACGCAGGCCGGTGACCAGAAACTCGCGGGCGATGATCACCATCACCGGTCCGGCGGTAATCTCTCCCAACTGGACGAACGCGATCAACGCCCCGGCGATCAGAAGCTTGTCAGCGATCGGGTCGGCGAACTCGCCAAACTTGGAGGTCTGGTTAAGGCTGCGTGCCAAGTACCCGTCGACTGCGTCGGAGATGGCGGCAAGCGCGAAGATCGCGATGGCGAGGATCGTCTTAAGCGGCGTCTCGGAGATGACCAGGAACATGAACAAGGGGACGCTTGCGATGCGGGCAAGCGTGATCTGGTTGGGGATCGACGCAAGGGGATTCATAAGACTCCTTCACCGGATACCCCCCCAACTTGCTGGGGGGAGGAAAGACGTGATTCGCCGTAGGCGAATTGGCGCAGGCAAATTGCCTTGTTGTTTGTGCGGACTATATGAGCTATGCCCGGAATAATCTTCAAACCGTCGGGCACAGGACCCAACGCGGCATCGATCTTTCTGTCGCGGCGTACCTTGCCTGCCTGGCGAGTAAGTAAGGCAGACAGATGTGCGTCGCTCTCTCTGAATCGAGAACGCATTCTATCAAGCATTGATCCATCTATCGGGCTCATTGGGTTCGTCCTGCCTTGCTCAACCTCTTAACCTCATAACCTCATAACCTCTCAACCTCAGAGAGGCCCGCCCTGCCTGTAGCTCTTTTCTCTTTTCATTTTACATTTTATACTTTGCATTTTGCATTCTGCATTGGAATTTGTGTGCGTCGCTCTCTCTGAATCGAGAACGCATTCTATCAAGCATTGATCCATCTATCGGGCTCATTGGGTT
>JAJOKK010000101.1 GCA_021129875.1 Candidatus Bipolaricaulota bacterium | reverse complement strand
GGATGACGCCGCGCGATCTGATCACCCACCGCTCTGGTTTACCCCGTCACGATCTCATGTGGTACAACTCGTCGTTCACTCGCAAAGAGATCTTCGACCGGCTGCAGCATCTTGCACCGAGCAAGGATTTTCGCACCTGCTTTCAGTATCAAAACCTGATGTACATGACCGCCGGATACCTGGTCGGCGAACTCGCAGGGAGCAGTTGGGAGGAATTTGCCCAGGAGAGGATCCTTGATCGGCTGGAAATGGCAAGCAGCAACTTCTCGGTTCGTGAATCCCGGCAGGCTTCGGATTTTGCCCTCCCCTACACCAGGAAAGACGAGGAGGTCAAGGAGATCCCATTCCGCAACATCGATACCGTCGGGCCGGCCGGGGCGATCAATTCCAGCGTGACCGATATGGCCAACTGGCTTCTGCTCCATCTGGGCAAGGGGAGATACAAAGAAGAGCAGATCATCGCTAAGGGGAATCTGAGCCAAATGCATACCCCGCAAATGGTGATTCAGGAGATTATCCAGTCGCTGGCAGTCTTTGCCAAGTATGATGAGATAGGCCATGCCAGCTATGGCCTGGGCTGGTTTGTCGAACCCTATCGGGGGCACAACCTGATCCACCACGGTGGACACATCGACGGCTTCTCCGCGCTTGTCTCTTTTATGCCGCAGCGCGGTATCGGGGTAGTGGTCCTTACCAACCTGGGCGGCCACCTGTTACCGACAATCATCTCCTACAACGTATATGATCGCCTGCTCGGCCTTGATGAAATCCCCTGGAGCCGGCGCATCAAGGAAGAAGAGGCTAAAATTACAGAGGCGGGGGCTAAGGCTAAGGAAAAATCAGCCACGGAGTGCAAGACTGAAACACAACCCTCTCATCAGCTGGAGGACTACACCGGTGAGTTTATGCACCCGGGATACGGTCTTATCTCGATTGTGATGCAGGATGACCGTCTCGAGGCGACTTACAACTCTATGCCCTTTTCTTTGGGCCACTACCATTATGATATTTTCGAGATGACCTACGAACCCTTTGATATGAGGATGAAGGTCACCTTCTTCACCGATGTAAAGGGGAATATCAGCAGCCTCTCCATCCCGATGGAGTCGGCGGTAGAAGATGCCGTCTTTGCCCGCACAGCTGAGAGATACATCAGAGAAAAGTCGTTCCTGGAGAACTTTACCGGTGAATACGAACTCCACGACAGGAGCGTCATCGTCTCCCTGAAAGGCGAGGATACTTTAGTGCTGTCCATCCCCGATCAGCCAGATCATGAGTTGGCGCCGTACCGAGGAACAGAGTTCACTCTCAACGGCTTGCATGGATTCAGCATTGAATTTAAACAGGATGAGTCCGGGGTCGTTACCGAAGCGATAGTCACGCAGCCTAATGCTGTGTTCACCGCGCGGAAGAAGTGAGCAGCTTCAGCCAAGCGATCATCGATCGAATAGAAGGAGGGAACAATGAAGGTATACATGTCAGTCGACATGGAGGGCATGGCCGGAGTAACCCACGGCGACCATGTTAAACTCGAGGGTGTTGAGTACGAGACGGCCCGCAAGTGGATGACGGCAGAGGCGAATGCCGCAATCGAAGCAGTGCTGGAAGCGGGGGCGACCGAGGTGGTCATCGCTGACGCGCACGGCCACATGCGGAATATTCTGCCCGATGAGTTACATGAAGAGGCGCTCCTTGTGCGCGGCTCTCCCCGTCCGCTCAGCATGATGGAAGGATTGGATGAGACGTTCGACGTTGCCTTCTTCATCGGCTACCACTCGATGGCCGGGGCACCGAAAGGGATACTTGCTCATACCTACAGCGGCCGTCTGGTCTATAACGTAAGACTGAACGGGATCAGCATGGGAGAGACAGGGCTCAACGCAGCGATCGCCGGACACTTTGGCGTGCCGGTGGCCCTGATCTGCGGCGACGATACCCTTGATGCTGAAGTCAAAGCGCTGATGCCGTGGACGGAACGAGTGATCACCAAATGGGCGATCAGCCCTACCGCAGCCCGAAACCTTTCCCCTAAGATGGCGCAGAAGCGGATCCACGCCGGAGCAAAACAAGCGCTGGCCCGTCTCTCGGAGATGAAACCGTTGACCATGGAGCCGCCGATCCGCATGGAATTAGATTTTATGCGCGCCGCCTCAGCGGACCGGTCTGCTGATATCCCGGGAGTGGAGCGTATCGATGGGCGCACTCTGGCCTATGAAGATACCGACATACTGAAGATCAACCGCGTCTTCCGACTGATGCTGAACATCGGCTGATTAGGGGGATTGACCGATCGACGAGGCACGCAAAGAGATAGAGAGGGAGGCACCAGTGGAAGTAAACGACAAGGGCGAAGTGGCGGCAACCCTGGTGATCAACAATGGACTGATCGTTGATGGCACCGGTCGCGCGGCATTCAAAGGGACAATAGCAATTCGAGGTGAACGCATCATCGGAGTAGGCGAGGTCGTAAACTCCGATTGCGCGAAGACGATCGATGCCTCCGGGCTTGTTGTTGCCCCGGGATTCATTGATATGCACTCCCACTCCGACTTTCCGCTGCTCGTCAACCCGAGGAATGAGAGCAAGATCAGGCAAGGGGTGACCACCGAAGTGATCGGCAACTGTGGCGCATCGGCCGCACCGGTCACCGAGGAGAAGCTCGATCTGCTTAAAGAACAAGCCGACCTCGATTCCCTGGAACTTGAATGGGATTGGCTCACCATGGGGGAGTACTTCGCCCGCCTGAAGGGGCAGGGGACAGCGCTGAACGTCGTTGCGCTGATCGGCCATGGGACGGTGCGGGCTGCGGTGATGGGTTTTGACGATCGTGCCCCGACCGCAACCGAACTGGGCAGCATGAAAGATCTGATCGAGCAAGCGATGCGCGATGGAGCCTGGGGTATCTCCACCGGTCTGATCTACGCTCCGAGCTTCTATGCCGACACAGAGGAGCTGATCGAGCTCAGCAAGGTCGTTGCTGAATGCGGCGGGATCTACGCCTCTCATATCAGAGGAGAGGGGAATACCCTGCTCGACGCAGTAAGTGAAGCGATAACGATCGGCCAAGAGGCCGGTCTCCCGGTGCAGCTCTCCCACCACAAGGCCACCGGCAAGGCGAACTGGGGGAAGGTCGTGCAATCGCTCGAGCTGATCGATCGCGCCCGTGCGGAAGGGTTCGATGTCACCGCAGATCAGTATCCGTATATCGCGGCGAGTAACGGTCTCGCCGACTCACTCCCCGGCTGGATGCACGTGGGCGGAAAAGTGGAACTGTTGAACCGACTGCGCGATCCTGCTGTCCGCAAGCGCCTTTGTCAGGAGATGAAGAAGTCGCAAGGGTACTGGGAGAACGTTAAGATAGCCTACTGCAAAATAAACAAGGATTATGAGGGGATGAGCATCGAGGCAGTTGCCGGCCTTCGAAAAGTTGATGTCTATGAAGCCGTCTTCGACCTGCTTCGCGAGGAAGAGGCAACAGTTGGAATCGTCCATTTCTGCATAGCGGAAGAGGATGTTCTCACGGTGATGCAGCATAAGGCGGTGATGATCGGCTCGGACGGGAGCGCCCTGGCAACGTACGGGGTGCTGAACCGCGGCAAGCCGCACCCGCGCAGCTACGGCACCTTCCCACGGGTGCTCGGCAAATACGTGCGCGAAGAGAAGATCCTCTCACTGGAGGAAGCGATCAGGAAGATGACCTCGCTGCCGGCGAAGAAGCTGGGCCTTGCCGGCCGCGGGCTGCTCGCAGAAGGGATGCAGGCCGACATCACGGTATTCGACCCACAGACCGTCCGTGACAGGGCTACCTACATCGATCCGCATCGCTATCCGGACGGAATAGACTATGTATTGGTGAACGGCACTGTAGTGATAGAGCAGGGTGAACATACCGGCAAGCTTGCCGGTCGGGTTCTCCTGCACAATTAAGGAGGGATAGATGAACCCGATGGCCGAAGCAAGGATCGATCTGGACCGACTGGCGAGGAACATCAGACTGGTGCGGGAGAACCTTCCTGCACACGTAAAGATACTCTTTGCGGTAAAGCGTGACGCCTATGGACATGGGCTTATCGAGCTTGCCAGGGCGGCGCAAGCAGAAGGGGTGGAATGGCTGGGTGTGGCCGATCTGCTCGAGGCAAAGCGCGTGCGAGACGCCGGCCTGGAGATGCCGATCCTCATCTTAGGGCTCTCCCGAAAAGAGGATATCGCTGCCGCAGTCGAGCTGAACGTAACACTGAGCATCACCGACCTTGATTTCGCCGCGCAGCTCGACCGGGAAGCCGAGGTGCAACAGGTGAAAGCAGCGGTTCATGTGATCGTCGATACCGGCCTCGGGCGGTTTGGGATCTTCCCCGCGGAAGTAGTCCCTTTCTTTCAGGGGTTACAACGTTTTGACCACCTGCAAGTTGAAGGGATCTTCAGCCATCTTGCGGTCGCTGACTCTGCCGATCTCGCTGATAGAGCGTACACAGCAGAACAGATCGCGAAACTGAACGGAGCGCTTGCGCGACTGGACCGAGCCGGACTCCTCCCGCCGCTGCGCCATATCGGTTCTGCGCCGTGCCTTGTGCACCATGCCGCAGCGACCACGGGCGGCTATTTCAATATGGTGCGGATCGGAGCGATCCTGTACGGCTATCCAGAGGCGGAGGCGGAAGGAACATGGGCGGAGGAGATCAGACCGATCGCCACAGTCACTACCGCAATCATCGACCTGCGCGAGCTCCCGGCGGGGAGCCACATCGGCTACGGCCTCACCTACCAGGCGGACTCAATGCGCAAGATCGCGGTTATCCCGCTCGGATTTGGAAGCGGGTTTCACCGCGGACTCTCCAACTGCGGCGGGGTGATCGTGCATGGGAAGCGGGCGGCGATCGTCGGCCGATTGTGTCTCGATCACACGATGATCGATGTGACCGGCATAGACGTGAAGATAGGCGACAAAGTCGAGGTGATCGGCCCGCGCCTGCCGGCCGACGAGCAGGCAAAGAGGGCCGGGGTCGGGATGTGCGACGTCCTCATCCCGCTCTGCAAAGGGGTAGAACGGGTCTACGTGCACGAAAAATCGTAGCAGCAGGAAAGATTGATGTGTGGCGGTTGCCCCTGGGGGAGATGTAGTGCAAGTGCAAGTGCCAAGTGCAAGTGCAAGTGAAAAAGCGAGATCGACGTGTTCCCTCGGATGATCGTGGGCCGGCATCTGTCGCGGTCGCTGCGCAACGACCTAGCGCTCGACGTGCTGGAGCAGGCTTTCTATGCCCGTCACGACATCGAGCGATTTGTGCGCCACAGTAGTAACCGGGGAGTGCAGTACCTATCCATCCGCTACACGGAACGCTTAGCTGAAGCAGGTATTGCGCCATCAGTGGGCAGCGCCAGCGACTCGTACGACAACGCGCCTGCGGAAACGATCATCGACTTGCATAAGACGGAGCTGATTCATAAACTAGGATCTTGACGCAACGTTAACCATGTGGAGTTCGAGACGCTCGACTCTGGGTGGGCTGGTTCAAGAACCGGCGGTCGTTTGAGCCGATCGGCAACATTTCACCCGCCGAGTTGGAGGAGGCATACTATCAGAGTCAGGAGATTCCGGCCATGGTCGCCGGACTCACGTAAAAACCTCCGGAAAACCCGGGGCGGTTCAGAGGACCTGCTCCTTGCTTGATAGCCGTATCTTGTCGATAGCGATACCCATGGCACCACCCCCAGGCCTCAAGATCGCTCTTTGCTGAGCTTGCTCGCAAGGTGTCAACTATATCGAAGGCTCTATTCGCGTTAGCTGTTGGTGGGTATGGGTCGATAGCCTCCTACCGCAGTTAGGAACCAAGTTTGAGGAGTTTGCTCGTTGGATGTCTTGTCTAACCAGCGATCACTTTACCGCAGAGAGTCCGCAGGGGTACAAAATCAGAGATCTCGATGTTGTTTCCTCGGCGATCTCGGCGGTGAAAGCATTTACCCAATGCTCTCATCGACAACAGCTAACAGTAATA
>JAJOKK010000200.1 GCA_021129875.1 Candidatus Bipolaricaulota bacterium | reverse complement strand
GGAGGGTGGCCTCCGGCCTTGCTTCGCAACCGGGATTGAAGACGAGCGGTGGAAAAGGTTTACTCAACAGGCTCTCTTCTGCCAAAAAAACTCGAGATAACGCGCATCATCGACGCATCCAAACCGATCTTCATGGAAACCGCACGCCTTAATCTACACAGTAAATTCTATTAACCTCTCCCCTTTCGATGGCCCACTAGGATTATCGACCGTCGAATACCCACTTGCTGCCGACATCAGCTTCCTGCCGCAAGCGTTCGCCCAGCTGACCTGCGTGATGCTGGATATGGCGGAGATTATAGAGGTAAGCTTCGCCGTGTGAGAACTTGAGCCAGTGGAAGCCGGACGGCGCATCGAGCAGTGTTTGATTGAATCGCCGAGTTTTGCCACGCGACTATCGATGTAATCGCAATACGCAAGCAGATCGGTCTTCGTAAACACGTCTTCCGGCGTGAGTTTGTTTCAGTCGCCCAAGTCGGTTTTTCCGTACCCAGGGAGACCCTTCTTCGCTGGGGAGTTTGGGAGTTGCCCGTCTTCGGCAACTCCACTTAGTTCGCTATTCATAAATGGCTCAAATGCTTTTTCAGATGGAGATAAATAAAGGTGTGCGAAGTACAGGGTGTGGTAAGCGAGAACCCAAAATGGGTTGTGATCCGTTTCCCCATTCTACATTTCATTGGGACAAGCTGCAATATCTAAGCGCAGCATCTTCAGAGCCGCACGAATTTGCGAACTGACAATTGTCGTATCCATGGCAACCTCCGCACTTATTCTACGGTGGCGCCGGGCTTGATGCACTCTATAGATAAAAGAGAAGAATAACACGTCCTACCTTTAACCGTAGGGGGGCGAAAGATCTTTCGCCCCTACACAGAGCAGATGAACTAGACCGCGGGGTTGTTCGTGCCCTCTCCCTTCGCGCCCTTTGCGTACGCCTGCTTCCCGATCCACGTGAAGGCGCGGATAAAGAACCGTCTGTTGCAGTTATTCGCGTTCATTCGCGGTTCCGCTTTGCGGTGCGCGTGTTCCGATCTTCTTTTGCCAGTTGGAGACTTCCGCAAACACGGGTATAATTCCAGCCTGTCGCCGGAGCAGCGAAGCTAAGGAGAGCGTTATGAAGAAGAAACGGGTGTTAGTCTGTAGCGCGTGGCCGTATGCCTCGGGGATTCCTCATCTGGGGAATCTTGTCTCTTCGCTCCTTTCCGGCGATGTCTTCACCCGCTATTACCGGATGCGCGGTCATGATGTCCTCTACGTTTCGGGGACGGATGCACACGGTACGCGGATCGAGTACGAGGCGAAGTTGCTGGGGGTCTCCCCGCGCGAGCTGGCCGAGCTTAACCACGAACGGATCGTCGAGGTGATCAAGGGGTTTGGGATTCTGTTCGACAACTACACAACGACTGAATCTCCGGTGCACAGAAGATTCGTGCGCGGGATCTACCTGCAGATGCAAGAGGCGGGCTATATCACGATGGCTGAAGAGGAACGTGCCTACTGCCGAAACTGCCGGCTCTTCCTCTCCGATCGGTTCATCTCCGGGACCTGCCCTCGCTGTGCTGCGGCCGGGGCGATGGGGAACCAGTGCGATGCATGCGGGACGATCCTCGAGCCGGAGGAGTTGGTCGATCCTTGTTGTAACTTCTGCAACAAGGGGGAGATCGAGTTTTGCCTGACCCGCCACTGGTATCTCGACCTTGGCCGGCTCTCCCCAGCGCTCTCTGACTACGTCTCCTCCTGTTCTTTCCAGGGGAACGTGCGTCGATTCACCGAGCAGATGATCAACGATGGGCTGAGGCCACGGGCGATGACCCGCGATATCGAGTGGGGTATCCCTGCTCCGTTCGACGGGGCTGAGGGGAAGGTGATATACGTCTGGGGGGAGGCTGCGCTCGGCTATGTTTCAGCGACGATCGAGCACTTCCACGGTGACGAACGGTGGACGGATTTCTGGTTCGGCGATGATGTTCACCAGGTCTACACGATGGGCAAGGATAACATTACGTTTCATACCCTGATCTTCCCCGGTCAGTTGATCGCCTCCGGTTGCGGGTACCACCTTCCGGATCAGATTGCAGCGACCGAGTACTTGAATTGGATCGATGGGGAGAGCTTTTCCAAGAGCCGCGGGGTCGGTATTTACTGCGACGACGCCCTTGCAGTGATGGACGGGGAGTTGTGGCGCTTCTACTTGTTGTACAATCGACCGGAGGGGCGCGATGTCAATTTTTCTTACGAGGAGCTTGATAAAGCGGTCAATGGGATACTGATCTCCAACCTGGCTAACCTGATCAACCGCGTCCTTTCGTTCATCCAGACCCGCTACGACCAGGTTGTCCCTGAGGGGTCGATCGATCCCGAGGTGGAAGAAGAGGTGAGTCTCGCGGTCGGCGCTTATGAGAAGGCGATGAAGGAGGGGAGCCTTGGCCGGGCCCTACGCACAGTCTGCTCACTGGCCGTCTTCGGGAACGAGTACTTCCAGCGGAAGGCACCATGGAAGACAGGGGACGGTTTTGCGGTGGGGAGCGCCTTTCATCTGGTCAAAGGGATGGCTGTCCTCCTCGTCCCGTTCGTGCCGCAGTTTGCCGCGCGTGTCCTTACGGTGATGGGGATAGAAGAGGCTGGCTTCGAGGTGATCGAGCCTTCCTTTTCCGGGCGGCGGATCGGTGATCAGAGAATCCTCCTCGAACGGATCGATGTTGAACAGATCGAACAGAGAGCGCAAAGAACAGAACAGGAGACGGTCTCCTTTGAGCAGTTCGCTGATCTCGACCTGCGGGTCGGGACAATCGGCTCGGTAGAGCCGATTGCGGGGACGGACCGGCTCTACCGGCTAACGATAGATCTGGGCGGGGAGACCCGCACCGGTGTTGCCGGGATCAGGGTGGACTATACCGTTGATGAACTGGTCGGCAGGCAGGTGGTGGTCCTCGCGAACCTCGCACCGACGACCATCCGTGGGGTAGAATCGGAATGTATGATTCTTGCCGCGAAGGGAGAAGGTCTCTCCCTCCTTCGCCCCGACCACGAGGTCCCGCCAGGGACCCCAATCGGGTAAGATGTTGAAATGGCGGGCAAGGATCGTTAAAATAAAGTCTGATTGAGGTGCTTTTTTATGTATGCAGTGATCGAAACAGGTGGAAAACAGTACAGGGTTGAGAATGGTCTTTTGCTCGACCATGAGCGGATCGATGGTGTCGAGGTCGGCCATACGGTAACCTTCGACAAGGTCCTTCTTGTCGTCGCTGAGGATGGCGCCCGTGTGGGCAGCCCATACCTCGATGGGGTGACGGTGAAAGGGGAGATCCGCGAAGAGGGCCGTGGCGACAAGATCATCATCTACAAGTACAAGAGTAAGAAGGGATACCGCCGTAAGCAGGGACATCGTCAGTGCTATATGAAGACGATGATCACCGCGATTGAGGCGTAGGAAGAGATGAACGTGGGAGATAACAGTGGGTGAAATCCTCTTTCATCGAGATGAGAGGAATCAGATCTTCGGCCTCACCGGTCGGGGGATGGAGGAAGATGGTCCGGCGATGACAAGCGCCAGGCATCTCCTCAGGGCGGCCGTCGTTTCGATGACCGACTACCTGCACCTCTCACCGAACTACTCTGCCGAAGAAGAGGTCCGCTTCTCCCTTGAACGGAGCGATCCGCATCTTGATCGGGAGATCAACGTAATAATGGAGACCCTGGTCATTGGGCTGAAGCTATTGGCAGAGGAGTATCCCAACGACCTCGTTGTCCATGAGGGCGCACAGGCGATACAGGTATGAAAAGGAGGACTGATGGCGCATAAGACGAGCACCGGCTCTACCGGCAACGTCCATGACAGTAAAGGTCAACGCCTTGGCGTGAAGCGATTTGGCGGCGAGTGGGTCAACGCCGGCTCGATCATCATTCGCCAGCGTGGCACTAAATATGCTTTGGGGAAGAACGTCGGCCTGGGACGGGATTACACAATTTATGCCACTGTTCCGGGGCATGTCCTGTTCGAGGGCAAGAAGAAGAAGTACGTAAGTGTCCTCCCCGTTGCGGAGGGTTGATAGACCCGATGTCCTCCCCACCCACCTTCTATGTTTATCGATGAGGCAACGATCCGTGTTCAGGGAGGCCGTGGCGGGAACGGGGTGATCAGGTTCATCTCCAACCGGCATAATCCACGCGGTGGACCGGATGGCGGCAACGGAGGAGACGGCGGCGGTGTGATCATTCGCAGCTCGGCCAGCTTCTCTACCCTCTATAGGTTTCGAAACAACCCAAAATTCCGCGCGGACGCGGGAACGAGCGGGGGGCGCAGCACCATGCAGGGTGCGCGCGGAGGGGACAAGGTCCTCTTCGTCCCTGTGGGGACTGTAGTGCGCGATGGAGCGACCAGGGAGGAGATTGCCGATCTGGCTACCCCGGGAGCGGAGGTTCTCCTGGTTCATGGAGGAGAGGGCGGACGAGGGAACAGAAGCTTCACCACCTCGGTAAGACAGGCACCGCGGATCTGCGAGCGGGGAACAGCCGGGGAGACGAAAACAGTCCGCTTGGAGTTGAAACTGATCGCTGATGTAGGGATCATCGGGTATCCTAACGTCGGCAAATCCAGCCTTATCTCGCGCATCTCGGCCAAGCGGGCCAAAGTGGCCGATTACCCGTTCACCACAATCGTCCCTAATCTTGGGGTCGTCGATGTCGACGGCGAGCATCAGTTCGTTGCGGTAGATATCCCCGGGTTGATCGAAGGAGCGCACATCGGCAAGGGATTAGGCTATCGGTTTCTCAAGCATGTGGAGCGGACGCGCGTATTGATCCATATGGTCGATCTGGCCAAGCTAGACCTGCGGGATCCGCTGAGCGACTACCAGCGGATCAACGAGGAGTTGGCAGCGTTCAACCCAAAGTTGGCAACGCGGCCACAGGTTGTTGTCGGAAACAAGATCGACCTTCTCGATCAGCCGGATGTGGAAGAGGCGAGGGCTCAATTCGTCGAGGCAGGAGTCGAACTCCTCCCGATCTCCGTCGCTACTGGACACGGGATACGGGAACTGGTTATGAAGGCCTACCACGCATTGCAGGCGGAGATTCTCCCCTTTGAGGAGCCGGCGCCGGTCATCAAACGCCGTATCTACCGGTATCGTGGTGAAGACGGGTTCCGCGTCGAGCGGGATGAAGAACTGTTTATCGTGAAGGGTGTTACCGTAGAGAAGTTGCTGAAGAAGCTGATCCTTGACAATGCCGACGCGCGGGAGTACCTGAGCGAGCGGTTGGAGCGGATGGGGGTACTGCGGGAGTTGGCCCGCCACGGGTTTAAGCGAGGGGACACCGTAGTGATCGGCGAGGTGGAGTTTGAGCTTTACAGCTAGAGTAGGCGTCTTCGGCGGGACGTTCAACCCGCTGCACGATGCACACCTGCTCGTAGCGCAGACCGCGCTCACGCAGTTTGAGCTCTCGGAGATCATCTTCGTCCCCAGCGGGATCCCCCCGCACAAGGAGGTTGCCGAAGGGATCGACAGGGAGGATCGCTACGCGATGGTGAAGGAAGGGATCACCCCCTACCCTCATTTTTCCATCTCCCGGATCGAAATAGACCGTGCCGGACCGTCCTACACAATTGACACGATTCGGGCGTTGAAAGAGGATCATCCTGAGGGAATCTGCTTCATCGTTGGAGCGGACCTGCTGTTGCAGATCGAGACATGGAAAGAGCCGCAGGCTCTCCTGCAAAGCGTGCCGTTCCTCATCGCCCCGCGGGCCGGGGTTGCAAAGGAGCGATTCTCCGTCCCCCCGTTCGATCGGGCGGAGATCCACTTCTTGCGGATGACCGAGGTCGATCTCTCTTCTACCTCGGTGCGCAAGCGGTTGAAGCAAGGGCAGGCGATAGAACGGTGCGTGCCGCACGAAATAGCCGCATACATCGAGGAACACAGCCTCTATCGGTACAGAGAACAGGCGATCGCATAACCCTCTTCTCCTTGCAGAACAGAAGCTTTCACCGTCTCGGGGGGTGCAGTAGC
>JAJOKK010000045.1 GCA_021129875.1 Candidatus Bipolaricaulota bacterium | reverse complement strand
CACGCTGTGCTCCTGCCTCCAGCTTCAATTTTCCATATTCGCGACAGAAAAGGCAACGCCGATCGAGTTCGAACTTTCCTTCTCAGAGAACCATGCGCAGATGTCGCGCAATGGGCAGCGACAGCACTCGGCGCGGCGCGCCCGGCAGATCTCGCGGCCAAGGCGGATCAGTTGCAGATGGAGCCGCTTCATAAGCACAGGATCATGGGGAAGGAGGAAGTTCATCCGCTGATGCGGGTCCTCCTTTTTTCTGATCAGTCCGACGCGGGTCGCGATCCGCTTGATGTGCGTATCGACCGGAAAGTACGGTCTGTCGAACGCAAAGAGAAGAACGATTCCTGCAGTCTTCTTCCCCACTCCGGGATAGGTGAGGAGCCGGCATAGCGCCTTGTCGAGCGGAAGGTCGGCAAGGAATGCCAGACCATTCGGTCTGCGATCAGTCAAGTTGTGAGCGATCAATCCCCTCTCCAGGGCGATCATCGCCAAGGTCTGTTTGATGTGGGATGCCTTCTGGTGATGCAACCCACCGATCTGAATCGCTGCGGCGATATCCGCCACCGTGGCTTCCCTAACCGCGGTAAGGCTTCCGAAGCGATCGAGGAGGGAGCGGTACGCCCGATCGCGGTTTGTATCGTTCGTATTCTGCGAGAGGATCGTCTCCACCAGCAGCTCAAGCGGATCACGCTCTACAAGGGTAACCTCGCCATAATGAACCTGAAGGCGTTCTGCGATCGATCGTGCTTTCTCCTCGGAATCCATAGATCGAGGATAGTGGATAACCCCGGCCGATGCACCCCGCAGTTCGGGTTGACCGTAGGCTGCTTACATGAGAGAATGGAGGCGGCCACAAGAAGGGAGGCACTCTCATGCAGAGAACCTCGGACAAAGGGTGTGGCCGGGGAGAGGGACGATGCGCAAACCGAGCGAACGACGCGTCATTCTTGCCGGTTTTTTTATGGTATTGGTGTGCGGCATCTGCGCATTTGGTCAGGAAGAAAGCCCCGTCCTCTGGGGACCGATCCTGGGGGCGATCGGGGAGGATTACATCGCTATTACGTGGAAAACATCGCGAGCAGTGGCGATCAGGTTTCACTATGCCCGGGCGGAAGTCTACGATGAAACCGGGGACTGGGAGGAGACCCTCGTCTTTGAACCGCACAAGGGTGTCGCTGAGATTTGGCTGCGGGACCTGATTCCGGGAACGACCTACCGCTATCAGATCGTCTTCTATGAAGGGGATGCTGTTCATCCCCGTCCGATCGGGCGCTTTACCACCTCGAGTCCTGAGATCCGCTCGTTCTCCTTCCTCGTCTACGGAAACACGCGCACCTACCCTGAGAGGCATGCGCTCGTCGCTGCTGCGATGACACGCAATGAGCCGGATGCTATGCTCGTCTTCCACACCGGCGACCTGGTTGAATATCCGACCATTGAGCGATTCGAGCGATTCTTCGCCGCGATCGCAGAGCTTGCCCTGTCGCGTCCCTTCATCACCATCGTCGGGAGCCGCGAAAAGGATCAGCCAACCTACTACGAGTTCTTCCCGCTTCCCGCGGGGGGGGGAAAGGCTAGCGAACAGTGGTGGTCGTTCACCTATGGGAACGTTCACTTTGTGGGGCTCGATTCAAACGTGCTCATCGAGGCAGATACAACCCTGCCGCTGCATGAGCAGATCGAGTGGTTGCAGGCCGATCTTGCGCAAGCGACCGCGGACTTTACAGTCGTCTTCCTCCACCACCCTATCTACAGTTCTACCTGGGAAGGCGGGGTCAATCGACCATTGCAGGCCCTGCTGGAGCCGATCTTCATCACCGCTGGGGTCGATGTTGTCTTCACCGGGCATATGCGCTGCTATGAGCATTTCTTCGTGAACGGGATTCACCACATCGGCACCGGTGGAGGTGGCGCGCCGCTGCAAGAACCAGTCGATCGGGCGGCCGCCTGGACAGTCTTTCGCCGGTATAACACGCTTCATTACATGCGGATCACCGTCTCTGCGGACGCGCTGCAGGTGGCGATGATCCCGGTCGCCAGCGTAATCGATGGGGAAATCCATCCTGTCCCGGGCAGACGAGCGGTCACTTCGTTCACCATCATGAGAGACCGATAGAAGACTCTCCGCAACTATTGGTACTACGATTCACTATCCTGTGGCCCACTCCTACGTCAAAGCAAAGGCTTTGCCTCCGTTGGTAGGAGCGCAAGATCTTTCGCCCCTACGCACAATCCATCTTACAATCACGCCCCGGCTTATGATTCTAGTATACTGAAATACCTCTAAGGAGGGTCATGATGAAGCCAGGTAAGCGGGTAGGGCTGTATAGAGTGTACTGCCGGGGTGGGCTTGACAACGAGATTGCGGAAGTATAAGCTTCTACAGTTGGCTTTTAGATCCGTGAGGCAAACGGCTATTGAGAGCGGCGTGGAAAAGGGGACTAGAGGGGTTCCCACGAGGAGATTACATACCATACAGCTAAAATATTAAATCCGGCTCTTTTGCACGCCGTACCGGCGGTGCCGCCCGGAGCAGGCGGGATTGAATCCGCCTCAACCGATGTCGCTGAAACTGAGCAGCCGGCAAAGCAATAAAGGTTCTGTCTCAGGAATCAGCACAAAGCAAACAATTCAAGAAATACAAGGAGGTGTTGGGATGACCAGTGAGCCAGGAGGAGGCCAGACGCCCGGAGAAGATATCTCTTGGGAGGATATCTGGCAAAAGACAGTCGGTCGTATCAGCGGCGGCAAGGAACAAAAGTCGCGCAAGATAATTATCTGGGGCATCGTTATCGTGGTGGTGATTTGGTGGGTAGCGAGCGGGATATATATCGTTGGGCCCGGCGAAGTGGGTGTTGTGAGACAATTCGGACGATTTGTATCCCAAACAGATGCAGGGGCCGGATTGAGCTATCGCTTACCATGGCCCGTCCAAGCGCACGATATAGTCAATGTGGCCGAGGAAAGGCGGGCTGAGGTAGGCTTCAGGACCATTGAAGCGCCGGGGAGACCGGCAAGGCATGTGCGAGCGACCGATGAAGCGATGATGCTCACCGGGGACAAGAACATCGCTGATGTCCAAGTCCTGGTGCGTTATCGGATAGACGACCCGGTACAATATCTTTTCCGATCTGAAGCCCCTGCAGCGGCTTTGCGAGTGAACACCGAAGTCGCGCTCAGGAGCGTTATAGGCCAGATGACCATCGATCATGCGATGACCGTCGGCCGACCTGAGGTCGAAGCTGGGACCTGGGAGTTCTTGCAGTCTCTCCTAGATGATCACCTTACTGGATTGCATGTAGCTGGAATAGAGCTACAGGTAGTAGACCCCCCTGATGCGGTCAGGGAAGCCTTCTACGATGTAGTACGAGCTAAAGCGGATAGGGAAAGACTTATCAGGGAAGCTGAAGGGTATGCCCGTGATATAGTTCCCCGAGCCAGAGGCTCTGCAGCAGCGATAGTAGAAGCGGCCACCGCTTTTAGAGACGAAAGAATCGCACTAGCCGAGGGTGAGGCGGAACGGTTCATCAAGATTCTTACAGAGTACCGGAAAGCGCCGTTTGTAACCCGACAAAGGCTATTCCTAGAGACGATCGAGCGTGCTCTGACCGGAACTGAGAAGTTCATTATCGACCCCGCAACCGGCGGCAACATGTTGCAGTTTCTCCCGCTAACAGGCCTTGGACCTGAAGCGGTGATTCCACCTGAGCGAGGAGGCAAATGATGAACAACAAGGGATTAACGGTCTTACTCATATTGATTGCACTAGTGGTCCTACTCGTACTCCCTCAGGCCGTATTCATCATAGAAGAGACGGAACAGGCGCTTGTCCTTCAGCTTGGCCAGTACATAAGGACGGTTAAGGAGCCGGGTCTGAACTTCAAGATCCCGTTCATACAATCGGTAGCCCGTATGGAACGAAGGGTGCTGGTCGCCGATGCCCCGCCAACAGAGTTTATCACTCTGGATAAGGAGAGGCTGGTGGTAGACAGCTACACCCGCTGGCGAATTATAGATCCTCATCTATTCTACAAAACAGTACGGGATGAGCATGGCGCCAGGGGCAGGTTGGGCAGTGTTGCTATCTCCAGATTGCGGGAGGAATTCGCTCGACACAACCTTTGGGACATAATCGGCATCGAGAGAAAGCCGATTATGGACACCGTAGGTCAGCATACGGATGAAATTGCTCGCCGTGACTTCGGCATAGAAGTGATAGATGTTCGTATGAAAAGGGTAGACCTCCCCGTGGGGGTGCAGGAGGCTGTTTTTGCCCGGATGAGGGCGGAACGAGAAAGGATGGCGATGGAATCTCGCGCTGAAGGAGCGCAAGAGTCAAGAAAAATTACGGCCGCAGCGGACAGAGAAGTAGTAGTCTTGCTAGCTGAAGCGGAGAAGGCGAGCAGTATCCTGCGAGGAGCAGGGGACGCCCAGGCTATCGCAATCTATGCCGCAGCCTTCCAGCAAGACCCGGAATTCTTTGCCTTTGTAAGGAGCCTGGATGCGTACGAGCAGTTCCTGGGAGGGGGCACTACTTTGGTCTTTAGCGCCGACTCCGAGCTGTTCCGCTTCCTGCAGAGCCCGCATACTGGGGACTGAGAGCGGGGTAGCCGGTAATGGAAAGATCTGATTACTACGCCGCCCTGCAGGTGCACCCTAAGGCGGATGAAGAGGTGATCAGCGCTGCCTACCGCAAGCTGGCGGCAAAACACCATCCTGACGTGAACGCCTCACCAGATGCGACCGCCAGGATGAAGCAGCTCAACGAGGCCTATGCAGTACTCGCCGACCCGGCACGGCGAGCGGCCTATGATCGCTCCAGGGGAACAACGTCCGAGGGGAAGCGGCAACCCGACAGCTCGTGGCTCCGGGTTGCACTCCCCCTCGGCCTGGCGGCGTTCAGCCTGCTAACGGCCAGATTGGGAATCAGACTGGCGCTGATGTTGCTGGTCTTTGCCGCGGCCGTATGGGTAATTGTGAAATTATGGAAGTAGCCCGGGTTTGGCGAAATATCATCTATCCCTAACCCGGCTTGCGCTATTAAACCTGGCCAGTCCCGCTCCTCGCACCATCTCTCAGGGATTCCGCAGAGCAAGGCTGTAAGTAAGCACAATGGCTGTTTGCGGAATTTAGCCCTGCCTTATTACCATTGACGACATTATCGGCTGCCCATAAAAGTACAGCGCGTCACACACCCCAGCCTGCTCGGCGACGATCCTGCTCCTTGCCGCCCCGCCGATCCTGCGGTAAGGTTCGATTATGCAAACCGTGGGCGCATTACTCCTGATCTTCCTCTACGAAGTAGGCACAGCGATAATCTTACCGACCCCAAGTGGGATCCACGTGCTCGCCCACAACCAGCTCCCTCTCCTCTGGATCTTTGTCTTCGCGGTTGCGGGGAAGACGACCGGCGCCTATCTTCTCTTCTTCCTTGGCGATCGGATGAAAGGGAGCGACCGCTTTCACAGCTTCGCCGCGCGACACCAATGGGTGCAATCGATCCTTGATAGGAGCGAGCGGTTTGTCCGGCGTTACGGAGTTGTCGCCGTCTTCGTACTACTCGCCACCCCCGGCTTCCCGGACACCGTCTCCCTCTACCTCTTTGCACTCATCGGAAACAGACCCGTCCTCTTCGCCATCGCCTCCGGCCTAGGAACAGCCGTTCGCATGGGACTCCTCCTTCTCGGATTCCACGGGATAACCGCACTTTTTCCCTAAAGACCCGCACGTTCCCGGCAAGCGCCGGGCTAGCGAGAAGGCTCATGATTCTTCAATTCGACCTCTCATTCCGCCTGTCTGTACCGGGTGAGCCAGACAGTGAGACCGCAAAGAATGGGTCTTTCGCAAGTTAGCTGATCCCTTACCAATCCCCTGCGCTGGGACCGAATTATTGACGCATTATCTGGGATCAGCTATGGTGGTGTAGGAATTGAAAAAGAGGTGCGATAAATGTCGATACCGCAGGAAATTACTGCGCTTGTTGAGCGGTTCGAACGCAATCGCGATGCCTATCGCAGCGGTGGCTACAACGAGGCCCAGGTTCGCCTAGCCCGACTTTACCGCCTGTATTTCGCAAGTGGGCATCTGTATAGGAGAA
>JAJOKK010000127.1 GCA_021129875.1 Candidatus Bipolaricaulota bacterium | reverse complement strand
TCGCCGAGGAAACAACATCGAGATCTTTGGTTTTGTACCCCTGCTAACTCTTCGCGGTCTCTGCGGTAAAGTGATCGCTGGTTAGACAAGGCGGCCAACGAGCAAACTCCTCAAGCTTGGTTCCTAACTGCAATAGGAAGCTCTCGACCCATACCCACCAACAGCTAACGCGAATAGAGCTTTATGGATACACGTTGAAGGAGGTTGGAAACCATCTCGGCCTGTACTACTCGACAATCAGCACCATTGCCAAGCGCGTTGCTGAGTCAAGAATACCAAGAAAGAAGACCCCTACCACCGCGGTAGATGATGATCCATCGTTGCTAATCGTCACAGAGCCTCCACGAATGGAGGATCTTCGCCTGTTCGGTTTCTCCGAAATCCTGTCCGTAGAGCCTGAGGAACATGTGTTTCCGCAGCTCATAACGGCCTATCAGACCGTGCTCTTCCTTGATCCCAGATCGAACCAGAGCCTTCGCTGTAGCGAACATACGGCAGGCCATAGCCAGACGCTCTTGTGGTGACCTTGCCATGATCATCTTCAGGAAACGCTCTTCGATGTCTATAGAATTATCGTTCATCGCTTCTTCACCTGATCGAGCAAGACTTTCATTCCCAGTCTCTCAGCCCATGATTCCAGATAGCTCCAATCAAGATCAATGACCTCTTCCATTAGCACTTGGACATCCCTTTGCTGGAGGGCTGAACTTGATTCCCTAGACCATTCGAGCTTGGACAGAATGAGATCTTCTGGTGCAACAACCCAGATCGGGGTGCCTTCGATATCGAACCGTCTCCTCCGCTCGAACTCCAACTTCCTGTACTCTTCATCCCCGCGCACGATGAAGTCGGCCTTGACCATCCACTCGTTGTGAATGATGTTGAACATGGATCGTCTGATCACGGCGTTTCGAATACTGTCCTCATTTACATAGCAATCAGCCCTGAAGAGCTGGCGATCTTCGGTGAATCCTCCAGGTGACACTCGATGACCAGATCTATATCCCGCGTCATGCGCGGTACGGCGTAGATTGCCATCGCCATCGAACCGGTCAGCATATACCGAATATCGGCTGCATCCAGTCGCTCTGCTATCTGCTTTATGAACTCCAGTTGTTCGTTCATCGCAGACCAAGTTTACCATCAATGGCTCTTTGAACATACATTCGCAGGCAAGCAGCCGCCTGGTTGGCCGCCGGTCCTCTCTTGCGCTCATGGTATGTGTAGCTAAGGCCGTCTACGTTGCGGCTCAGGAGAACACAGAGGCGAACGCTCTCGATTTCATTATACTAAAAACATTCATCAATCTCAGACTCTGCTCATGAATGGCCCGAAGTCGAACAGCCGCTTCCTTCCCAGCTCCAGGAATTCGGGGGCACATATCTTGTTTTTATGCTCCAGGAGAAGGAGGGGCAGATCTGGATTCTTAGGGTCTTGCCTGCTATACCGATTCCCATGGCTCGACCACTAAGAATCGAATATGAAACGCCCATCCCTCAATGAGCTGTTCCGAGATGTCACGGGCAAGGCGATGCGGAATCACCAGTACAAGTTGAAGGAAGTCGGCAATCATCTTGGTCTCTGCTATTCGGCAATCAGCGTGATTGCCGAGCGTGTTGATAGGGGCAACAAACCCTAAGAATCTAGACCCCAGCTGTGACCTAGAAGTTCCACCAGAATGCTTGATCTCAGCGCTCTTTGCGTTCTTCACGGTAAAATGCTTGAAACTAAGGAGGCGGCCTCCGGCCTTGCTTCCCAACCGGGATTGAAGACGAGCGGTGGAAAGGGTTTACTCAACAGGCTCTCTACAGGTTGTCTTTTAACTGGGCCAGGAGGACGAGCGCTTCTACCGGGGTGATCTGATCGGGATCGAGCCGGCGCAGCTTTTTCAGCACGGGGTGATCATCTGTCCCAAAGAGGGGGATCTCCTCTACACGACTGTCATTCTTCCCCAGACGGGAGAGCGGCGCTTCAGAAAGGAGCTCTGCTAGGATGCGATCGGCTGTCTCTGTCACCCGCGAGGGAAGGCCGGCAAGTCGGGCAACGTGAACTCCGTAGCTTCCTGCGGCTGTGCCCGGCTCGACGCGATGGAGGAAGACGACCTGCTTTCCTAGTTCCTTCACTGCGACGTGGAGGTTGACGACTGCAGGGACCTCATCGGCAAGCCTGGTCAGTTCTTGGTAGTGCGTGGCGAACAGGGTCTTTGCCCGGACCCGTGTCGCCAGCTCGTGCGCCACCGCCCAGGCGATCGATACCCCGTCGAAGGTGCTCGTCCCTCGCCCCATCTCATCGAGGATGACGAGGCTCCTCGCACTCGCTCGCTCGAGGATCGTCGCCACCTCGAGCATCTCCATCATGAATGTGCTCACCCCGGAGACGAGCATATCGCTTGCCCCGACCCGGGCAAAGACCCGGTCGATAATAGGGAGGATCGCCTCTGTGGCCGGGACGAATGACCCGATCTGCGCCATCAGCAAGATCAATGCTGTCTGCCGTAGGTAGATTGATTTCCCTGACATATTCGGCCCGGTAAGGATGACCAGGTCGCGTCCTTTATCGAGGGAGAGATCGTTGGGGACGAACTCAGTGATTCGTTCCGCGACCGGATGGCGGCCGGCGCGGATCATTATCGCATGTGCAGCGGTGAACTGCGGTCGAACGTAGGCATTCTGCCGGGCGACGACGGCGAGTGCGAGGAAGAGGTCGAGTTGCGCCAGGGCGTCGGCGATACGCTGCAGGAGCGGGATCTCCTCTGTAAACCGGTCGAGTGCCGCCTCAAAGAGGTCGAGTTCGAGCGCCTTGGCATGCTCTTGCACAAGGACGATCCGCTCCTCGTAACCGTTGAGTTCCTCGGTGATGAACCGCTCGGCATTGGCCAGGGTCTGACGGCGGTGATACTCAGCAGGGACCTTGTCGAGGTGTGTCTTTGTCACCTCGATGTAGTAGCCAAAGACACGGTTGTATCCGACCTTGAGCGATGATATCCCCGTTGCCTCGCGCTCTCTTCGTTCGAGCATCGCGATCTGCGAACGGAGCGTTCGCGCCTCATCGCGCAGCCGGTCGAGTTCTTCGCTATATCCCTGTCGAATCAATCCGCCGTCCCGTGCATCGACCGGCGGTTGCTCGACGAGCATCCCGTTCAGCCTCTCACAGAGCGGGACGACCGCTTCATCCTGCAGGATCTTGTGTACCTCTCCCAGCAGCGAAGAAGACTCGACAACCGGCGCAAGCTTTTCTGGAATAGACGGGATCCTCTCCAAGGTCTTCTGCAACAGGAGGAGGTCGAGCGGTCGCATCCTCCGCGTCCCCAGCTTTCCGGCCAGCCGTTCCAGGTCGTGCACCTCTTTGAGCGCCCCTTGCAGCTCCTGCTGGAGGAGATCCTCGCGCGTCAGCGCCTCCACTGCATCCAGACGTGCCTCAACAACTGCCCGATCGGTCGATGGGGCGAGGATAGACCTCCGCAATCGCCGCCGCCCCATGCTCGTCACAGTGCTATCGAGGACGTGCAGAAGTGTCCCTTGTTCCTGCCCCTCGTGCAGTGGCTTGATCAGCTCGAGGCTCGCCACGGTGAACGGATCGAGATCCATCCGTTCGGAGAGGAGGTACCCCTGTAACGGCCGGATATGGGAGACTGAGCCTTTCTGCGTCTTTTCTACGTAAGCGAGGATCGCCCCAGCAGCGCAGAGCGCCTCCTCGGAGAGACCGAACCCCTCTCTCTCGATCTGGTTGGCGTTGAACGTCTCGGCAGGAAGGAAGGTGATCACCACCGGCGGGAGGGATCCCTGCAACCCTTCGTCCGCCCCCTCCGGGAGGAGGATCTCATGCGGTGCAAGGCGGGCGATCTCTCCTATCATGGCCGTGGCATCACCGGCCTCGGTGCAGGAAGATTCGCCGGTCGAGAGATCGAGGGTAGCCAGACCGAACCGTCCCGGCCGAGAAGCCGGATAGATCGCGCACAGATGGTTGTTCTCCCCTGCCTCAAGGGTGCCATCGTCAAGCGTCGTCCCCGGCGTAACCACACGCACCACCTCGCGCTTCACCAGACCGGTCGCCTGACGCGAGTCTTCCACCTGCCGGCAGATTGCTACTTTGTATCCCTTCTTCAGCAACTGATTGACATAAGCCTCACCCCGCCGGAGAGGGACCCCGGCCATCGGGTTTCCGTTGCGTGCAGTCAGGACTATCTCCACCTCCCGCGCAAGGATCTCGGCATCCTCGAAGAACGCCTCGTAAAAATCCCCCAAGTGAAAAAGAAGGATTGCGTCAGGATGATCCGCCTTCAGCCGGAGGTATTGATCGATCATCGGGGTTGTTTTTGGCGATTTTGGCATAGCGGGTTTAGTATAGACAGGATCAAGCTCTGCCGCAAAGGCCGGGCGTGTACTCCGTTCAGAGTCTGCGTATACAACCTGTCAAGCTGTTGTTAAGACCAAGGTCTTGCAGGGTAGTTCCAGTCTCTGCAGCAAATAGAGAGACATCAAGTTCAGCTCCTGCATCTCTTCCCGATCGACGACAAGTAGAAGACCACAGGTTATAGATTATAGTAGAGAGAAAACTCGTACGGATGGGGGCGACTACGGAGCCCGCGTTGGTCCTTTCGCTTCAGCTCGATCCAGCGAGCTATCTGTTCTTTCTCGAAGACTCCACCTGCTGTTAGGTAGTCGTGGTCATCCTCAAGGGCGGAGAGGGCTTCCCCAAGATCGGCCGGTACCTGAACGAGCTTCTCCGCCGCTTCTGGGGAGAGGTTGTAGAGATCGTTTTTATGGGGTCCAAAACCAAGATCTACTGCGTTCAGATTGCGTTTGATCCCATCGAGACCGGCCATCAGCATCCCGGCGTAAGCAAGGTACGGATTGCACGTAGCATCGGCCGTCCTCAGCTCGATCCTCCGTTCCTCCGCCGTAGCATAGCCGGGGATACGAATCGCGGCCGAGCGGTTCCCCTCTCCGAATGCCAGCGTGACCGGCGCTTCATAGTTGGGGACAAGGCGGCAGTAAGAGTTTGTCGAAGGGTTTGTCAGCCCTGATAAGCTCCGTCCGTGCGACAAGATCCCCCCGATATAGCAGAGCCCTATCTCAGAGAGTTCCCCCTTCTGTTCAAAGATGCTCTGCCCGCCGGTTGCCAGATACTGATGTACGTGCATCCCGCTGCCGGGTTCACCGAAGATCGGTTTCGGCATAAAGGTGGCGGTTAGGCCGGCCTCTGCGGCAACAGTACGGACGATATTCTTGATGATAAGCGTGTTGTCGGCCATCTTCAGAAGCCGGTCAAAACCCAGTTCGATCTCCAACTGCCCTAACGGTCCAACCTCGTGGTGATGGTACTTAATGGGTATCCCTAATCTCTCCAGCTGCCGGCAGATTTCGTTGCGCAGCGTGAACAGCTGGTCCTCAGGGGGACAGATATGGTAGAAAGAGTACTCGGCACCTTCGGTTAACGGAGTGAGGGAATAGTAGGATTCGCCGGGTTTGCTGTTGTATTCGCTCTGGGCAAAGACATAGAACTCGAATTCCGGACTGATTAGCGCGGTTTCAGCAATCCCCTCAGAGGCCAGGAACCCCTCTGCCCGCCTGGCGACACCGCGTGGGTCGCCGATGAACGGCCCCTTCCCCCCGGCCATATGAATATCGCTGATAATAGAAAGAACCCGTTCATCGTTATATGAAACGATAACAGCGGTATCAAGATCTGGGGATACCACCATATCGCTCCCCTCCACGCTCGCATATCCGAAATTGGAGCCGTCGAAAGCGATGCCGTTTTCTATCAAGTGGGGGGTAAATCGACTAGCCGGTATCGTAATATGGCGCCATCGCCCGACCAGATCAACGATCTTGAAATCGATAAACTCGATCCCTTCTTCTGCTATTAGTTTCTTCAGCGCATCGTAGTCAATCACTTTACCGTCTCCTTGTCTATCCCTCATTGAGCATGTGTAACTGCCGCGAAAAAAACCGCACAGTATCTTGGATCATTTTTCGCAAAGAATACGTTGAGGTGCCCGATCTGTCAAGCGAGCGAGAGAGAGCCATTTCAACGGTTTTTATCGGCTCTTCGTCGTTTTAAGTGGGTAACTGTTTCTAGATTCACATGCGCACGAGGT
>JAJOKK010000030.1 GCA_021129875.1 Candidatus Bipolaricaulota bacterium | reverse complement strand
CCTCGCAGAATGCAAGGGAAACTTCGTAAAAATGAATGAGTGAATTTCACTTTTGCAATTTGCACTTTTCAATTTTCATTTTGAATTTACCTGAACGAAGCTGAGGGTTATCTTGACCCTCTTGTAGACCACATTGAAACGAGCCTGCTGCTCAGACGCAATGCCCCTCAACCCGAATTCAAAGACCACCGCGTTCTCGTACGGCGGCGGAACATCCGTTCCAATAGCCCGTCGCCGCTTCACCGAACCGCGCGTTGCGCCCCATCCTTGAAACGGCTATAATTTATCATTGAAGACGATGAACAGGCAAAGAAGGGTCGATGGGGATACTCCTTAGAAATGTACTGGCAGTCACCGGCGAATCGACAACGACGGTCGATTTGCGGGTCGACGGTGAAACGATAAGCACGGTCAGCACAGAGCGGCTATCAGCCCGCCCGGATGAAACTATCATTAACGGTGAGGGGAAGCTGGCCATCCCCGGGTTTGTAAACGCCCATACACACCTCCCGATGAGCCTGTTTCGCGGGTTGGCGGAAGAGATCCCTTTAAATCGGTGGTTGGAGGATCATATCTGGCCACGTGAACGGAACCTGAAACCAGAAGAAGTCTACTGGGGAGCGCTGCTGGGACTGGCGGAGATGATCCGCAGCGGGATCACGCTCTGCGCCGATATGTACTTTCAGACAGATGAGATCGGCCGGGCGGTGGAAGAGGCCGGTCTGCGCGCAATCCTCTCTTGCGGGATCATCGCGGAGAGACTCGACGCGCACGGCAAGGCAGAGTTGGACAAGGCAGCGGAGGCGATCGCACGATGGGAAGGGGCGGCCGGTGGACGGATCACAACCGCGGTCAGCCCACATGCAATCTATACATGTGGCGAAGAAATCTGGCACGCGGCGATCGAACTGGCTGCTGACCACAAGATCCCGTTGCATACCCACCTCTGCGAAACACAGGGGGAGGCGGACTGGTCACAGAAGAACTTGGGAATGAGCCCAATCGCCTTCCTCTCTCAGATCGGGGTCTTCTCGGTCCCTGTACTAGCCGCGCACTGCGTCCATGTGGGTAACGAGGATATCCGGCTCCTCGCCGAGGGGACCGCAACAGTCGTCCACTGCCCGAAGAGCAACTCAAAGCTGGGAAGCGGAATCTCCCCGATCGTCGCTCTGCGCGATGCAGGGGTGAATGTCGCCCTGGGGACCGACGGCGCAGCGACGAACAACAGTCTGGATATGTTCGAGGAGATGCGGATGGCCGCTCTGTTGGCCAAGGGGTGCTCGTGTGATCCGACCGTGCTTCCGGCGCGATCGGTGGTTAAAATGGCAACTGAGAATGGAGCAAACGGGTTGGGGATCGGAACGGGAAGGCTCGCCGCGGGAGAACCGGCGGATATCGTCCTTGTCGACCTCGACAGCATCCGCACCCTCCCCGCGTATGAGCCGTTCTCCGCGCTCGTCTACGCAGCGCATGCGCAGGATGTTACCGATGTCATCGTCGCCGGACGGTTCCTCCTTCGTCAGGGAGAACTCCTGGCAATCGACGAGGAGAGGGTAAGACACGAAGTGAAGAAGCTGGTAAACAGGCAAGCCAACTGATCGTTCCCGTCCTGGGAGAGCGGAGTAAACCCTCTCTCGGAACAGGGAGCAATAATTAGGAGGAGTAAATGGGACTTACACGTACGCAGAAGGAAGAACTCATAAAGGAGTACGGCCAGAACGAGACGGATACAGGGTCGGCAACAGTGCAGGTAGCGATGCTCACCGAACGGATTAAAGAGTTGACCGGACACTTGAACACGCATAAGAAGGATTTTAGTTCACAGCGAGGGCTGCGGAAGATGGTCGGCCAACGTCGCCGTCTGTTGAAGTACATCAAGCAGCAGAACCTCGCCGCCTACAAGGAATTGATTCAGCATCTAGGGATCAGAGGAGTCTAAGAGAAAGCATGGTAATCAGAGAGAGCATTCAGCTTAATGGGAGAGAGCTCTCCCTGGAGACAGGACGGCTGGCCAAGCAAGCGGACGGTGCCGTGTTTGTCTCCTACGGGGATACATGTGTGTTGGTTACGGCGGTTGTGCAGGAGAGCAGGACGAATCCCGGTTACTTTCCACTCCGGGTCGATTACGAAGAGCGTTTCTACGCCACCGGGAAGATCCCCGGCGGGTTCTTCAAACGAGAGGGGCGGCCGAGCGATGTGGCGATCCTAAACGCGCGGATGATCGATCGGCCGATCCGCCCACTCTTCCCGGATGGATATATGAATGAGGTGCAGTTGATCGCCACCGTCCTCGCGGTCGATCCGGACTGCCCCCCGGGGATGCTCGGGATCCTCGGCGCTTCCGCAGCATTGTCGCTCTCCACGGCCCCGTTTGCCGGGCCGATCGCCGGTGTAACGGTCGGGCGAAAGGACGGCTGTCTGGTCGTCAATCCCGATATCGATACACAGGAAGAGGGTGGCGTCGATATCACCGTTGCCGGGACAAAACAGACGGTGACGATGGTCGAAGGGAAGATGAACGAGCTATCCGAGGATGAGGTCGTAGAGGCGATCGGCCTTGCCCACCGTACGATCCAGGAGCTTGTCGGTCTGCAGGAACGGTTCATTGCGCAGGTTCAGCCGACAAAGAAGGAGTTCATCCCTCCGGTAGATAAGACCGATTTTGCTCTGGTAGAGCGTGTTCAGGCGATTGTGTGGCCGGAGCTTCCAGCGATCCGCTCCTGCTCGAGCAAGAAGGAGCGGGATGAATTCATGAAGGCGCTCCGCGCGCGGGCAGTGGAGGCAATCGTCTCTGAGGCGCTTATCTCCCCTGAAAATGATCCGGCTGAGACAGAGAAGGTGGTCGCTGAGGTCGTCGAGGGTCTGTTGAAGGAGTATATGCGCCAGTCCATCCTCGAACGCGGGGAGCGGCTCGACGGCCGACGGCCGGACGAACTGCGCAAGATCACCTGCCAGGTTGGCGTATTTCCACGTACGCACGGATCGGCCTTGTTCACCCGCGGAGAGACGCAGAGCTTGGGGATCACCACCCTCGGCGCAACCCGCGGAGATGAACAGATCATCGATCAGATGATGAAGGAAGGGCGGAAGCGGTTCATGCTCCACTACAACTTCCCCCCTTATTCCGTGGGGGAGGTGCGCCGGGTCGGCTCGCCAAGCAGGAGATCTATCGGACACGGGCACCTGGCTGAGGGGTCTTTACTTTCGCTCCTGCCTGACGAAGAGAAGTTCCCTTATGTCATCCGCATTGTCTCAGAGATCCTGGAGTCGAATGGCTCCTCGTCGATGGCCACAGTCTGCAGCGCCTCGCTATCGCTGATGGACGCCGGTGTGCCATTCAACAAGGCAGTCGCCGGAATCGCCATGGGGATGATCGAGGACGAGCGATCGCAACGCCGCGTCATCCTGACCGACATCATGGGGGCAGAGGACCACTACGGCGATATGGACTTCAAGGTCGTAGGGACGCGGGACGGGATCACCGGGTTCCAGTTGGATGTCAAGGTGGGCGGGGTCGGACGCGAAACCCTGCGCCAGGCATTGGAACAAGGAAAGCAGGCCAGGCTTGCGATCTTGGATGAGATGGATCGGGCGATCTCAGCGCCACGAGATCATCTCTCCTCGTATGCACCGATGCTCGCAACGATAACCATTCCGCAAGAGAAGATCGGGCTCGTAATCGGGCCGGGCGGGAAGATGATCCGCAGGATCATCGAAGAGACTGGGGCGTCGATCGATATAGAGGACGATGGCACGGTCAAGCTCGCTTCACCCGAAGCCGAGGCGGTCGCCGCGGCCAAGCAGTGGATCGAAGACCTGACCGCGGAGCTGGAAGTGGGGATGGTGCTGAAGACTAAGGTCACCCGCATCGTCGATTTCGGCGCATTCGTCGAGCTGAAGAGCGGGAACGAGGGGCTGGTGCATGTCTCCAACCTCGCACCCGGATACGTGGAGAGCGTACGCGACATCGTCAAGCCGGGCGATGAGATCACGATTGAGGTGATCGGGGAGGACAAGATGGGCCGACCCGATCTACGCCGCGTCGTCGAAGGCTGGGATGAAGTGGACCAACCGCGCCGGAGAAAGAACGGGCCTTCCCGCCAGAGCAGCCCAAAACGACCGTCACAGAAACCGGAGAAGGCAGTGAAGGTCGGAGACATCATCGAAGGGAAAGTCGAGAACACCACCGACTACGGAGCGTTCGTCGAACTGACCTCCGAGGTGACCGGTCTGATCCATATCTCTGCCCTGTCCGACGAGTACGTCCGGCGGGTGGAGGACGTGCTGCGGGCCGGGGACAGAGTGACGGTGGAAGTGCTGAACATCGACGAGCGTGGCCGTTACAAGCTGCGCCGCATCGACCCTGACTCCGAGAAGAAAGAGACTAGCCCAGATGAGTCACGGCTCGATGAGTCTCGCCTCGATGAGGCTCAGGGTGATGAGTCACAACTCGATGAGTCACGGCTCGATAAATCGCAACGCGATAAACCGCAACGTGATGAGTCACGACTCGATAAACCGCAACGCGATAAACCGGCACCTTCCCGCGCGAAAGAGGAAGACGAGCCACCAGCATTCGAGGATCGCTGGTGATCGAGCCTCTCTATCACGGTGTCTTCTCCGCAACCCTTGAGAGTGGGTTGCGTATACTGGTGGAGGAGGTCCCCTCCTCCCGCTCGGCGAGCGTCGGACTGTGGATCAACGCGGGAAGCCGTGATGACCCACAGTCCGCCCCCGGGTCGGCTCACTTCCTGGAGCACCTTATGTTCAAAGGTACCCCGTCGCGAGACGCGGTTACGATCTCGCGGGAGATCGATGCGCTCGGCGGGCATCTGAATGGCGTCACCGGAAAGGAGTCCACCTGCTACTACGCTGATCTTCCCGGTGACAGCCTCCCTACGGCGATCGAAATCCTCGCCGACCTCGTACAACATCCCACGTTCGACCCGGCGGAGTTGGAGCTGGAACGCGGAGTCGTCCTCGAGGAGATCCGCGGACACGATGATGATCCGGAGCAGTATGCATACGCGCTGTTCACCGCCGGGCTGTGGCACGGGTTGTACCCGAATGGGGCATCCCCGAACAGGGCAGACACGAACAGGGCAGATACGAATGGGGCGCACCCGCTCTCCCGCTCGGTCCTTGGGGATAAGAGCACGATCGAGTCGGTCACCCGGACGCAGCTGATCGAGCACCACAGTCATCTTTACCGGCCGGATAAGATGGTCCTCGCCGTCTGCGGCGCGGTCAACGCCGCAGCAGTTATCGAACTCGCCGGCGATCTATTCACCCCCTCGCCCCACCCTCCAACCCCGGTTGCACGAAGCCGGCCACACCTTAAGAGCGGGCGGTGCCACCACGAGCGCAAGACCGCGCAAACACATGTCTACCTCGCTCTTCCCGGCGCCGACGCCCAGGACGAAGACCGCTTCGCTCACGCAGTCGTCAACACCATCTTCGGAGGGGGGATGAGCTCGCGCCTCTTCCGCCTGATCCGCGAGGAACGCGGCCTTGCCTACGCCGTCTTAAGTTCGTCCATACACTATTCCGACGCCGGCTTCTGGCTGATCTACGCCGGAGTAGCCCCGAAGAACGCCGCAGAGACGGTCGATCTCGTGCTCTCACAGGTCGATCGCCTGCAACAAAAAGGGATCACCCCTGACGAACTCTCTCTGGCAAAAGCAAAACTGCGGGGGAACCTGATCCTCGATCTTGAGTCGAACTCAAACCGCATGTCCCGGCTGGGAGGCGCTGCTATCGCCGAACGGGAGATCCTTTCCCCGGATACATTGATCGCTCGACTGGACGCCGTCAGCGAAGATGACACAAGACGGGTGATCGCCCGTTTCGCCGACGCAGACAGGGCAAACCTGGCAGTAGTCGGTCCGGCGACGGTGATGGATACCGATGCCTAACGTCGCACAAGGGCCTGAACATGGCCAGACAGGATCGACAGGATACAAGATCAAGGCGCGAGGAAGTCATCGAAACGCAAGCATTCAGTAAACCCATACTAGCTGGAATATGGCAGGCCTCGAACCACGGATTGGCACTGATAGACACAGAATAGAGAAAATCCCTCTTCACTCATTACTCCGGCCTCTTGGCCGGCACTCCAGCAATAATCCGTGTGTGTC
>JAJOKK010000137.1 GCA_021129875.1 Candidatus Bipolaricaulota bacterium | reverse complement strand
GAGAATACCTTCCCCCCAAAGACCCGGCGGTCACCCACGTGGTGATCAACAGCCTGGTGCAAGCCGAGCTTAGCCAGCGTTCCGGTGTGGAGTCGACGATCGTTCCGAACGTCTTCGACTTTACCGGCAACCCATGGGGCATCGACGAGTACAACCGCGGCTTTCGGAGGGCTATCGGGGTGAACGAGAACGATATTGTCCTCCTCCAGGCGACCCGGATCGTGGAACGAAAAGGGATCGAGCTGGCGGTCGACCTTGCAGTCGAGCTCAATGAGCCGCACCACATTGCCACCCTGCGAAAGAGCGGGCTCTACGATGGGAGGCGGTTTGACGCGAACAGCCGGATCGTCCTTGTCCTTGCCGGATCATCAGAAGACGACAACACAGACTACCTTGGTCGATTGAAGCGGAAGATTGAGCAGGCATGGATCGAGACACGCTTCATCGCAGATAAGATCCGTTCTCAGCGTGAGGAGGACGACGGACGTCGTCTCTATTCCCTCTGGGACTGCTACGTCTTTGCCGACCTTGTAACCTATCCCTCACTCTTCGAAGGTTTTGGGAACCAGTTTTTGGAGGCGATCCGCGCCAAGCTTCCCGTAGCCCTCTTTGAGTACCCAGTCTATCGCGCCGACATTAAGAAGAAGGGGTTCAATGTGATCTCACTGGGTAGTAACGTGGCGGGAAGAGACGATCTTGGCCTGGTCTCGGCCGGTGAGGAAACGGTCCGCAAGGCGGCAAAGGAAGCGGTTGAGGTCCTCACCGACCCGCTGTCGCGGCGGGAGATGGTTGAACGCAACTTCGCTTTAGGATTGGAATCCTACAGTTTGGAACACCTGGGAAAGCGCTTGGACGAGATCGTCGAACAAGCAGCAAGCTAAAAATCAACAGTGGAGGAAGGGATGGAAAGAGCAGTCGATATTATCGTTGGTGTTTGTACTAAGAACTGCGACAACACGGTCGCCGGCGTGATCAAGGCCGTTGATCAGGGCCTTACGCGGTTCTTCCCGGAAAGACGCGCCCTGATCGTCATCTCCGACGGGTTCTCGACAGATTGCACCGAAGAGAACTCGCGTGCAGCAGAGACAACCACGGAGGTGTTCTTCACCCTGCAGACCGGGGGGCCGGGGAAAGGGAACGGTGTCCGAACGATCATCGAGATCGCTCGTGATCGCGGCGCTGCTGCGGTCGCCCTGGTCGACGGAGACCTGACGAGCATCGAGCCGGAGTGGATCGAGCGGCTTGCCGGGCCAATCCTCGCAAGGAAAGACCTTGTCGTCCCCTACTACCTGCGCCATCACTGCGATGGGGTGATCACTAACCAGATTGCCTTTCCGCTGACCAACGTTCTGTTCGGAATCGGGGTGCGTCAGCCGATCGGAGGCGAGTACGGCCTTTCCGCGCGCCTGCTGGAGCGCTTGCTCAGCCACGAGCTGCTCCCGGAGGATTTTGGGATCGATATCTTCATCGCCCTAGTCGCAGAGGCAGAGAAGATGGAGATTGTGGAGGCGGTCCTCGGAGTGAAGGAACACGAGTCGACCAAACAGTACGCCGACCCGGAGAAGCTGCTCGTCCCGATGTTCTACCAGGTTGTGGGGACCCTGTTCCGACTGATCAACTACTACCGCGACCACATCGAGATCGTACATAGGACCGATCACGGGATCAGGCCGGTCGAGCGGTTGGGCGAGATGCCGGACAAGCGTCCGGGAGTGGTCACCGTCGATCAAGCCGATCTCCTGCAACGTTTCCAGAGGAAATACAACGAGTTGATGGGGGAGAACGCCGCCTTCCTCGGCGAGCTGCGGGAGGACCTCGATCGTATCGCCGCAAGCGAGCTCGAACACTATTCGTTCCCACTCCCCTTGTGGGTGAAGGCGGTCTATTTCGCGATCGACGCATTCTCCGTTAATGAGGACCTGAAGGTGCTCGACGCGTTGCGCGTCCTCTGGCAGGGGCGGTTCTTAGGCCTGGTGCGCGAGACAGATGCGCTGAGCAATGAAGAGGCCGAGGCGTACATACAGGGGCAGATTTCCGCGTTTGAGGAGCACCGGTCGGTCTTTATATGATTAGCGTCCAGGGCAGAGCCCGTAATTGGTCATGAGTAATGAGTGGCCAGTGATCAGTGCTGAGTGACCCACCGGTCTCCGATCGACCGGAGGCCGGAACGCTAAACGAGCACGGTGGACTTTGAGTGGGTAAGGAGGAGTAGTGAAACGGACAACGGACCTTCGCGGCGACCTATCACGGATCAACAAGGCAGCCATAGCTGCGGTCGACCCAGTGACATGCCTGCAGCGTGCCGTGCGCCTTGAGGGCTCTCGCCTCGTCGTCGGAGACCGCAGCGTCGACCTCTCCCCGATCGAACGGATCATCGTCGTGGGGATGGGGAAGGCCTCAGCCCGGATGGCCGCAGCGCTGGAAGGGATCTTGAGCGAGCGGATCTCGTGCGGCCTCGTCGTCACCGCCGACGGGTACGCCGCCCCCACTGAGCGGGTGACGATCGTCTGTGCGGCCCATCCTATTCCGGATGCCCGCGGCCTGGCCGCTGCAGAACGGATCGCCTCCCTCGTCGACGGGGCGGGCGAGAATGACCTGGTGATCGTCCTCATCTCCGGCGGCGGATCAGCCCTTCTCTCCCTGCCCGCTCCCGGGATCGAGCTCGATGACCTCTCCAAAGTCAACGAACTCCTCCTCCGCTCTGGGGCGCGGATTCAAGAGATGAACACAGTGCGCAAGCACCTCTCGCAGGTGAAGGGCGGGCAGCTTGCGTGCCGGGCCTTCCCCGCGCAGGTGATCACCCTCATCCTCTCCGACGTACCCGGTGATCCGCTGAACGCGATCGCCTCCGGCCCGACCGTGGCCGACCCGACCACCTTCCAGCAGGTGGAACGGATCCTCCGTGGGCGCCGGCTGTGGGACTCGGTCCCATCCTCGGTACGGGCCCGGATCGAGGGCGGCCTGCGCGGCGAGATTGACGAGACCCCAAAACCCGGCGACCCGGCATTGCAGCGGGTGAATACCGCGGTCATCGGCTCGGGAGCGCTCGCCGCCGAAGCTGCGCTCGCCGAAGGGGAGCGTTTGGGGTACAACACCTTGCTTCTCAGCACCACCCTCGAGGGGGAGGCGCGCGAGGTGGGAAGGGTCCTCGCCTCCCTAGCGAGGGAGGAGGTGCGCCATCAGCGTCCGCTCCCCCTACCTGCGTTGATCATCGCCGCCGGGGAGACCACGGTCGCTGTGAAGGGGGACGGAAAAGGAGGGCGCAACCAGGAACTCGCCCTCGCCGCCGCCCTGGGGATCGAAGGGCTGCCGGGAGTCGTGATCTGTTCGCTCGGGACCGACGGCCGCGACGGACCGACCGACGCCGCCGGAGGAGCGGTCGACGGGGGGACGGTTGGACGGATGAGGGAACGAGGTATCGATCCTGAGGAATACCTGGAGCAGAACAACTCCTACAAAGCCTTGGAGGAAGCTAGAGACCTAATCGTCACCGGACCTACCGGCACCAACGTCGCGGACCTTTGCTTAATTCTTGTAGGGAAACAAGAATAGATGCGTCTATTTGTAGAGCGCGAATTTCACCAACAAGCACTGTCCTCTCAAGCAAAGGGATGTGCAGGGAGGCAGCGATTCTCATTTTCGCGTTGGCAACGTTTGGTTTTTGAGCCGTTTGACGTTTAGTAACTGAGCCATCCCAGCGACCGCAGTGTACTTTGAAGGCACACCCTCTAGTCCAGATTTCTTGAGATTGATATTAAGGAACGAGCTCATTGCTCTCTCCTTCGCGCACGCATTCGGTATGACAGCCCTTGCGGAGTCATGATGTGCGCTCGATGAGTGAGGCGATCGAGCAACGCCGTGTTCAGTTTTGCATCCCCCAGCACCGCAACCTACTCAGAGGATGCCAGGTTGGGGGTAACGAGAGTAGATCGGCGCTCATGGCACTCGGAGAGAAGATTCTGGCCAGTATGGGTTTACTGAATGCGTACCTGATTCTTCACGATCGCCCTCTTGTCGCATCTCGCTGGATCATCGCTAGGATGATCTGCCCGAACCCCGCGGATACAATCGGGAGCATACTGGGATATGGAGAGATAGAACGATGGAACATATATTCCGCGAAGCGAGCAAACTCCTTGCGCAGGGCGAGCCGTTCGTCCTTGCCACGGTTGTGCGAACGACCGGATCGACCCCGCAGAAGGCGGGCGCTAAGATCCTGATACGCGCGGATGGCTCCGCTGTGGGCACGCTGGGCGGCGGATGCGTGGAGGCGAGTGTTCTGTTCCTCGCTGCGACGCTCCTGCACGAGGGAGGCGGGGCACAGCTTCACAGCTGCCAACTGACCGATGAAATGGCTGCTCAAGACGGCCTGGTCTGCGGGGGGGGAATGGACTTCCTCATCGATCCGATCCGCCATACTGAGGAGTACCTTGGCGCATCGCAGTCTGTGCTCGACGCCTATAAAGGGGGAGAGGCCGTTGCTATCGCAACCCTTGTAAAGTCCGCCGCTGTCAAGGGGACGGTTGGAGATAGACTGATTGTGAGGATGGGCGGCAAGATAAGCGGCACCTTGGGTGATGACGAGAGGGACGAGCGGGCAGCAGCCCGTAGCCGCGAGCTTGCGCCACTTGGCAAGCATGAATACGTCGTCGGTCATGATGGGAGCGAGTACTTCCTGGAGACGTACACCACACCCTCTACCCTGGTCATCCTCGGAGGCGGGCATATCGGAACGGCGCTTGCACCGCTCGCCACAACTCTGGGTTTCCGGGTCTTCGTCATCGACGACCGCCCGGAGTTCGCCAATCCGCAGCGCTTCCCCTCCGCAGACAAGACTATTGTCTCCGGCTTTGAGCAGGGATTAGCCCAATTCGCGGTCGATCGGAACACCGCTATCGTCATTGCCACACGCGGGCACAAGAGCGACGATGTCGCTCTGCAAGCGGCGTGCCAAACTGCAGCCGGCTATGTGGGGATGATCGGGAGTAAGCGCAAGGTTATCCTCTTCTACGGGAATTTGCTTCGACAAGGCGTCTCCCGCGAACGCCTGCGGACCGTCCGCACACCGATCGGTCTTGATCTGGGAGCGCGAACCCCGGAGGAGATTGCAGTGAGCATCATGGCGGAGATCCTTGCCGTCCGCAACAACGCCGGCTGCCTTCCGCTCAAGATAGCGGATGCGCAGATAGATCGCTTGGCGGAGAAGATCGGTGAATCCGGCGCGGACGCCTAGAATCACGCCCGACGTCTGTGCGATCCTGCTTGCAGCGGGCGAATCCCGCCGAATGAACGGGCTGAAAGCACTCCTCCCCTGGCAAGGTCGGCCGCTCATCGCCTACCAGACTGCCACCCTCCTTCAAGTGGCGGCGCAGGTACTCGTCGTCCTCGGCCATGCGCACGAGAAGCTACGCCCCCACATCCCTGACCATCCTGCTGTATCCGTTGTGGTGAACCCGAACTACGTGCAAGGACGGACTTCCTCGATTAAGGCGGGGCTGGGATACATATCACCCCAGGCTACGGCCCTGATCATCCACTCGGTCGATCAGCCGCGTCCGGTCGCGCTGCTGCAGGATCTGATCGATGCCCATATTCAACAGGGATCGCTGATAACGATCCCTACCTATCGGGGCCGCCGCGGGCATCCACCGATCTTCTCCCTGCATCTGCTGTCGGAGTTGAAGGGGATAAGCGAGGAGAGGGCCGGCTTGCGCGAACTGATGACGCATCACCGCAAGGAGATCCTTGAGCTGGAGTTCGACTCATCAGCGGTACTGACGGATCTGAACCGCCCCATCGACTACCAGGCCGCCAAGCGGATCCTGCTCTGAAGAGAAATCGTAAGCATTCAGCAAACCCATACTGGCTGAAGTGTGGCAGGCCTAGAACCACGGATTGCCACTGATAGACACAGATCAGAGAATTGAGAAGATCCCTCTTCACCCATTACTCTTCACCCATTACTCATCACTCCGGCCTCTCAGACGCGGTTCAGGGATGGGTTTACTGAATACGCACAGAAATCTTCCGGCTCTTCGTCGTTTTAAGTGGGTAGCGGCTTCTAGATTCACACGCACACGAAGTGAGGATTGATGGCTCCTCCTCCCATAAGATAGCAAAATTCCGCACACCGCAGCCCGCG
>JAJOKK010000056.1 GCA_021129875.1 Candidatus Bipolaricaulota bacterium | reverse complement strand
AGGTTCTTGGACAGCCTGATAAAGGAGAGAAAAACCTTCAACGCCGCCCACGTAAACGCGGAGGGATAGCGACCAAACCTGGCTGTGACAGGGAATAAGTATGTGTTTTGATTGCACGTGACCGTGCTGGGTAACAGTAAATCACGTTCTGCCTGCGTTCTCCAAGGATACATTAGTGAACGTGCTCCAGCCTGCATTTACTAAAGATACATTGCTGCACTCTGCCGGTCATTCTGTGTACAAAGTATTTGCAGCTGACGCAGGCGTGGTCCACAAGACGGTAAATCTTAGTGCCGGTATTCACGTTGTAGAGAAAGTTTTTCACACCCAGAATGTCAACGCCTATCACAGTCGTCTGAAGACATGGATACGACGGTTTAATGGTGTGGCAACGAAGTACCTGCCGAACTATCTCGGCTGGTATCGCTGGTTAGACAATAATACCAATGCGAAAACTCCTCAAACTTGGTTCCTCACTGCGGTAGGAGGCTCTCGACTCATACCCGCCAACAGCTAATACGAATAGCGCCTTTTCGTTCCTCTTTCCCCGGAACTTTTCCGTGGTTTTTCGACTATGGTCCTTGGACTATGGGCTTTGGATCAGACTATCGCTGCTGCCGACGTTATGGGACAACAGTCAACGTTAATAACGCATTGCAAATACACTCAAGACGCGGAGGCGCTGAAGGATACGGCTTAAGCGCCTCTGTTGTTGGAAAGATGCCGCCGGGACGGCGGCGCTCCCAGGCCCTACCCCGCTTCAGAAAAGCTTTCCCGTCTTTCGCAATAGGTACCGTTCGTAGATAAGCTCGATCCTCCCTTCTTGCACACGGAACTCCACTGGTTGCTTTACCCCGGCGCCCAGTATATAAAAAGTCCTGATCTCCCCCTCGATCTCCTCCGGCACGAGTGGGACTATACTGCTGTCGGTATTATCCATCGACCCGATGGCAAGAAGGTTCCCTATCCGCTTTATCTGGAGCTCCATTGTTCCCTTGTAGGTTACGTAGTTGCCAACAAGCTGGTTAAGCGACTTTTCCCACTGAATGAATGGAAGTTCTTCCGGGTCCTCGCCGAGTAAAAGCGCCAATCCATACATGCCAAGCTGTGCCAGTGGATACCCGCTTCCATTGGCCAAGAGGGCGATCCCCACTCCTTGCTCAGGGATGAAGCCCATGTACGCTGTCGCGACCAGCACCGACCCCCCGTGGCCGATAAGCTTGTGGCCCAGGAAATCAGGGGCACTCGACAGACCGTAACCGTAACTCCCTTGGCCGAACAAGCCTTGCTGTGGTAGAGCGATCTGTGGACTGGCCATCTCCGCAAGCGATGGACGGGAAAGCAAGTGAGTGCCTTTGTACTCCCCTTGTCCAAGGTACATGGCAACATAACGAGAGAGATCGAGCACATTGCTGATAAGTGCGCCAACCCCCAGAATGTTGCTGTAGAAATAGTCGGATGCGTTCCGTTTCCCCTCGCGGGTTATGGTATACGGTACAGCCGCATCCGGGTCCTTAGTCAGTTCATTCTTGCTAAAGAAGCTGCGCTCCATCCCCAGTGGCGCCAGTACATGCTCGCCAATATACTCTCCATACGACATGCCGGAGCAGACCTCAATGATTCCTCCAAGGAGAACATACCCTTCGTTTGAGTAGAACCAGCGCTCGCCGGGGCGGGTTAGTGTCCAATCTTGTGCATCGGCCATAAACGTAAGCATGCCTGACCAGTCGGCAAGAGGAAACCAAGCTTTGCCTGCGCCGGTTGTACTGCGGATGGCCGCTTCAGAGAACGCAAGAGCAGGGATGCCGGAGCTATGACTTAGCAGGTGCGATATCCTGATAGTTTCGCCCCCTGGCTTGATGTCTATCGGTAGATAGCGGTCCACTGGATCATCCAGGCTTAGCTTGCCCTGCTCAGCCAGCTGCATGATCGCAAGAGCGGTGAACGATTTTGTGACCGAGCCTATCCGGTAGAGGGTGCGCGGTGTTGCCGGAAGACCTTGCTCCAGGTCTCGAAACCCAAATCCCTTCGACCAGATGACCTCGTCCCCTTTTACAACAGCAGCACTCAGTCCAGGAAGCTTGCTGTTAGACATTTGCGCAAAGATAAACTTTTCCAATTTAGCGAATACCATAACCGCTCCTTTATATTCAAACCTCCGGTCTTGGTGTTTTGCAGGCTGTTGATTGGAAGAGAATGCCGAGTAACGAAAGAACACCAAGATCAAAGATCTGACCCCTACTTACCCTGCCGGCTTTTACGCCCGAAGGGACTTGAACCCCCAACCCCCGGTTCCGAAGACCGGTGCTCTATCCAGTTGAGCTACGGGCGCGGAAAAAAAAGACTGGGAGGAGCGACGGGACTCGAACCCGCGACCCCCAGGACCACAACCTGGTGCGCTAACCAGCTGCGCCACGCTCCCCATGCGTTTACGCCCGGGAGGATTCGAACCTCCGGCCGACGGCTTAGAAGGCCGTTGCTCTGTCCACTGAGCTACGGGCGCATTTCTTTGCCTGCTTAAAAGCGGAAGACGGGAATTGAACCCGCATTGCTGGCTTGGAAGGCCAGTGCTCTACCATTGAGCTACTCCCGCACCCTTCTGTCGGAGAGGCCGGATTTGAACCGGCGGCCTCAGCGTCCCGAACGCTGCGCGCTAACCAAGCTGCGCCACTCTCCGCCTTGTCTAGTTTCAGCCACCCAGGGTGACGAAGTGCATCCGTCCATCCCGCAGGATAGTGAACATCATAGCTGCATCTTCGGCCGTCTCGGCGACGAGCGCGTTCCAGTGATCGACCGAATCGATCCGCTGCCGGTCTATCTCGCGGATCAGATCGCCTGTCCGCAACCCTGCTCTGTCCGCCTGGGTCCCGGGGACGACTTCTATTATGACAACTCCTTGTGTGGAATGCAATCCCAGCTGCTGCGCCAGCGCGGGGGAGATCGGGCCTACGATGAGTCCAAACTTCGCAAGTGTCTCTCTCTCCTGCCTGTCAGGGGTCGCGTCGACGTAAAGCCGTTCGGGGCGCGGTCTCTCCGCCAGGGTCGCCCGGAGTTTAATCGTCTCTTTATCGCGAACGATCTCCAGGTTGATGGTCGTTCCGGGTGGCGTCGATAGGATCGCCGCGATCAGCTCGTCGGTCGACCCGATGGCCTGATCGTCGACCTTGATGATGATGTCCCCGGATCTTATCCCTGCATCGTCTGCAGGCGATCCGCTGAGAAGATCAGCGATGAGTGCCCCTTCGCCTACCCGAACTCCGAACTTCTCCGCCATCACCGGGGTGAGGTCCTGGATATAGACGCCGAGCCATCCACGGGCCACCCTCCCGGTAGCCACAAGCTGGCCAAGGACCTCTTTCACCGGGTTGATGGGGACGGCAAAATTGATCCCTTCGATCGGGACTCCGCCTATCGATTGCCGCGCGATCAAGGTGTTGATCCCGATGACCTCCCCGTGCGCGCTCACCAGCGGGCCGCCGCTGTTGCCGGGGTTGATCGCGGCGTCGGTCTGAATCAGGTTGTCGGAGTACCCGATCCCATCAGGTCTTCGGAGGTCGCGGTCGAGTGCGCTGATGATCCCCATGGTGACGGTGTACGACATCCCGATAGGATTACCGATGGCAATCGCCCAATCGCCTATTTCAACGGCGGATGAGTCTCCGAGTTCTGCCGCAACCAGATCCGCGGTATCCCCGGCGAGCCGGAGGAGGGCGATGTCGAGCTGCGCGTCGCTCCCGATGATCTCGGCGGTCCATCTCATCCCTGCAGGGCTCGTCACTCTGATCGCCGTTGCTCTGGCGACGACGTGGGCGTTGGTCAGGATGAGCTTCTCCCCGGCGTAATCGATGACGATACCCGATCCGATGCTCTGCCGTTCCCGCAGCCACGGGATCTCAGGGTCGCCGAAGAACCGGCGGAAGAACGGGTCGTGCAGGAAATCCCTGAGCCGGCGCGGTAGTTCCACTTCTCCTGTGACATCGATCCGCATTACTGTCGGGCCGATCCTGGCGATGGCGTTCCTGATCGCGATCTGGCCGGAGTCGGCGATCGCCTGCTCGACCGCTCCATCCCGGGCATGGACCGCTCCGGCTAATAGAGCGGCCCCACTGTTCGAGCTCTGTATCCACGTGATCGACAGTCCTGTCGCCAGTATCAGGACCAATAAGGCCCCAATGATCCAATTTCTACGCATTGCAAATCCCTCCCTTGAGGTAAGACTGGTAAAGTGATAAGCGTCTTGTCGTACGGTATGATTTTAGAAGCGGTTTATGAAGATTCGATGAAGAGAATAAGGAGCAGGAATGAGTTTTTCGGGTTTCCCGTCCTCCAAGATCAAAGCGATCGCCCTCCTTTCCGGCGGGCTCGATAGCACCATTGCCGCCGCTCTTATCAAGCGGGCAGGGATAGATACGGTTGGATTCACCGTTCACCACCTGTTCGGGGGCGATTGCAAGCGCACTCCGCAGATCAAAGCGGCGGCGAGCGCTGTTGGAATCCGATTGATCATCCGCGATCTCTCCGAGGGGCAACTTGAAGTGGTTCGTCGCCCCCGCTACGGGTACGGCGCAGGGATGAACCCGTGTATCGACTGCCGCATCTTTATGCTCAAGGCGGCGAAACAGGTGATGGCGGAGGAGGGTGCGCAGTTTGTGGTGACGGGCGAGGTCCTTGGCCAGCGCCCGATGTCCCAGCACTACCGTGCCCTGATGCAGGCGGCTGAGGAGAGCGGGCTTGAGGACCTTCTCCTTCGCCCCCTTTCGGCGAACCTCCTCCCCGACACCCTCCCGGTGAAGGAGGGGTGGCTCGAGCGCGAGGACCTGCTTTCGCTTTGTGGGCGGGGTCGGCGAGAGCAGATGGCGCTCGCCGAGGAGTTGGGAATCGTCGACTACCCGTCGCCGGGCGGGGGGTGTATCCTTGTGGAGAAGGCCTATTCCGCACGCCTGCGCGACGCGTTCGCTCACCACGGCAAGGATGCAGTAGGAGTGAATGAGTTCCTCCTCCTCCGCTACGGGCGACACTTCCGGCTCTCTGATCGCATCAAGGTGATTGTGGGACGGGATGAAGCGGAGAACGAGGCGCTCTGCAATCTCGCCCCCGGGCGGATCCTGATCGAACCACTCGGAGTCATGGGGCCGACCACCCTGATCGAAGGGGACCCTGTGGACGATGAGCTCGGTCTTGCCGCGGCATTGGCCGCCCGCTACTGCGATCACAGCGACGATAGTCATGTCTCCTTTCGCCTCCTCCGTCCCGGGGCCGGGGAGGAGACGGCGGGCGAGACGATCATTGCCACACCCCTTTCTGCAGACGACCCGCGGATCTCCTCTTGGCGGATCTCCCCCTAAAGATCCCCGACAAGACCGCTTGATCTCGAGGCACCATAAAGGTACGCTTAGGAAGGTGTGCTTGAACGATCTTAGCCAGGGAGGGATTAACGATGGAGGAGTATGAGGTCGATCTGCGGGATTACATCAGGGTTATCTGGCGGGGAAAATGGATCATCTTGATCGTCTTCGCAGTGGCGGTCGGCACCGCGTTCGGACTATCCCTTAGGCTGCCAAGACAGTATGCCACTCAGACCATGCTGCTGATAACCCCGCGCGTCGCTGAGGTGATAGTAGAAGGGCAACCCCCGATAGTGGGCACACTCTCCCCTGAGATATATCGGCACCTGGCAACGGCGAGCGATCTGCTGAGCGAGATCATCGCGGCCCTTGATCTGCGCAATAACCCGGAATCTTTGGGCGCGATGATGACCCCGCGGGTAGAGACAGGAGATGCGCAAGCAGGATTCCGGTCCCCTTTATTGACGATGACCGTCAGGGGTAGTGAGCCCCAGGAATTACGAGCGATAGCCAATAAGTGGGCCGAGCTGTTCATCGAGAGGAACAGCAGGCTACTGGCGACAGCAACGGCCCAGTCTTATGATTTCATCTCCCAGATGTTCGCAGAGACGGATAGGCGATTGAGGGAGAAGGAGAGGGAGAGGAAGGAGCACCAACAGCAGAACCCCGTGGAGACCCTGCAGAGTGAGATCGCGGTATTGACAAGCGGATATGAGAGCTTCCTCACGGAGTTGCATAGTAAGAGGCTGGCGTTGGTCACGACGAGTGCAGAACTTCAGAAGATTGAACAGGCCCTTATCGATGAACCCCGGTTCCTGGAGCTGCAGCGGTCGATATCCAACGA
>JAJOKK010000111.1 GCA_021129875.1 Candidatus Bipolaricaulota bacterium | reverse complement strand
GATCCGCGAAAAGGGATTCTGCTTCTCCCTTACGCAGAAGACACAGAATAAACTAGCAAAGAAATGCGCTGCTTGATCCACCGCAGAAAGACCGATCACTGGTCTACCAAGCAGGGTCCACTTCAAATCAAATTTGTCAAGCTTTACTAGCGCGATCGGGGATCACTGACTCCACATTTGAAGCCTGGTCTGTACTCATGGCATTCACCGCCGCCGGCGTTCGTCGCCGCAACGAGGTGCCAGCGCACGGCCGGGGGCCTCGCTGCGCAAAGGCATGGTGTTCTACTGCTTTTCGGGCTACGGGAAGGAGTACCGGAAGCCGATAAGTACGGTCGGATCAGCAGCAGGGGCGAACGTCGCTTGTGCATGAAGCACGAGATTCTCCCACCTTATCTCTGCCCGGACCCTTTGCGAGGTGAACCCGGCAGCCGGCAGAATAGCAAAATTTGTCGTGCTGATCAGGGTTACTCCTTCCAGGGTGTAACGGATTGTGATTCGCTGGGTCACGCTTTCCATAAATGCAGGGGCCAGCTCAAGCTCGGTTCTGCTCGTTGCAGTGATTCCACCCTGCGCCAGGGAGAGCCTGAACCATAGATTCCCTGCGAACGGTGCAGGGATTATCGTGTAGGTCGCCCCTAGATCGCCGGTGAGAGTGGGAGCGCCATCACCTTCGCCGAGTGTTGTTTCAAGGAAGTCCCATTCCCCTGTAAACCGTTGCAGTTGGATCTCAACAGCAGCTGGAGGGAGTCCGATCCGTGTTATGCTGCGCGCGGTGAGCGGGCCGGTTACCGCGATCATGGTCAGCGTGCTCGTGCCGCTGAACGCCGGCAGAACCGTGGTGTCAACCCTCAGGTTCGCGTCCAGGCTGAACGCCTCGTCAGCGAGCGTCACGCTGAAAATGCACGCTTTCGCATAGGCATGAAGCGACTGAAACGCCGGTGGGATAAGGGCCAAGTTCAATCTGGTCCCCAGGGTGAACAGATCATGCTGGTATTCCAGTCTGAAGGACTGGGTCCCACTAATGCCCGGTATAATCCTCAGATCGGTTATGCTTGTGAGGCTGAAATCGGCATATCCAAAGGACAGATTGAGTGAAACCCGGGAGCCGAACTCCGGGAGAATCGTTGCCTCGCCGCTGAACGTTCCGGTAATCGTGATCTGCTCTTCTTGCTCTGCCAGTCCCGTCGCTGCTGCGGTGACCAGTAAGACAAAGATGAGCAGAAGGGGCATAATTCTCATGGTGTGCCTCCTGTAGGTTCGTGCTTCAGTTAGCTAAGATAGTATCCGACCGGCCGGCGGCAGGCATCACTGATGTACGATCGACCTTCTCGATCGCGTACCTCTAAAGGTGCTCAATGTCCGCAGAAACTATAGAGTCTCGACGCTTTCCATCGTGATGGCAAAAAAACTCCATGCGTGCAAGAGAGGCCTGCGGTCGGTCTATTCCCAGAACGCAAGCATTCAGTACACCCATGCCGGCTGAACTGTGGCTGGCCTAGAACCACGGATTGACACTGATATACACAGATCAGAAAATAGAAAATAGAAAATAGAAAATAGAAGTCAGAGAACAGAGAATAGAGAACATCCCTCTTCACTCTTCACTCATCACTCCGGCCTCTTGGCGGGCACTCCAGCAATAATCCGTGTGTGGCAGTCGCCACCCGTGGTTCTTCCCTCCCTCGGGCGCGGTTCAGGGACGGGTTCACTGAATACGTACCCCAGAACCTTCCCTACGGGCTGGATTACGACTATTCTTGCCCGCGCTTGCGGAACTGGCTCATGTACAGGCGATGGTATACGCCTTGCTGCGACAGCAGTTCGTCGTGGGTCCCCTGTTCGACGACTTCTCCTTCATCGATAACGATGACCTGATCGGCGTTGCGGATCGTTGCCAGGCGGTGAGCGATGACGAAACTCGTCCTCCCTTGCATCAGCTCGCGAAGTGCTCGCTGAATTCGAACCTCGGTCCGGGTGTCCACGCTGCTCGTCGCTTCGTCGAGGATGAGTATCCGCGGATCGGCAAGGATCGCCCGTGCGATCGCCAACAGCTGCCGCTGCCCTTCGCTCAGATCGGCGCCCCGCTCGCTGAGAACGGTATCGTATCCTTTTGGGAGCCGACGAATGAATCGATCTGCTCCGGCGAGCTGCGCTGCGACGACAACCTCTTCATCGGTTGCGTCGAGCCGGCCGTAGCGGATGTTGTCCGTCACGCTCTCGGCGAAGTGGAACGTCTGTTGCAGGACGATCCCCAGTTGCTGTCGGAGGCTCTCCCGGGTTACGTCTTTGATATCGATCCCGTCAATGCGGATCGTCCCGCGATCGAGGTCGTAAAACCTGGTCAGAAGATTGACGATCGTCGTCTTTCCCGCGCCGGTCGGGCCGACCAGGGCGATCGTCTCCCCGGGTGCGGCGCGTAGGCTGACGTTCTTCAATACCGGGACGCCGGGAACGTAGGCGAAGTCGACGTTCTCGAACACCACTTCCCCGTGGATGCCATTCAGTTCAACCGTGCTCGTCCGATCGTTTGGGGCCGGTTCCGTTTCCATGACCTCGAAGATCCGCTCCGCCCCGGCGAGTGCTGCTTGAATCTGGTTGTACAGGTCGCCGAGCTGGCGCAGGGGTACGGCGAACCTCCGCGAAAACGTGATGAACATGACAATCAGCCCGATCGATACAGTTCCGTTCAGTGCCAAGAAACCGCCAAGACCGGCGACGATGGCCACGTTTGCGTTCGCTAGGATGCCCATCATCGGCATTACGAGCAGGGCGTAGGTCATCGCATGGATGCCCACCCGCCGGACCTCTTCGTTCGCCCGGTCGAACTGTTGCAGCACACGCTCTTCCTGCGCAAACGCCATCACCACCCGCTGGCCACTGTAGGTCTCCTCAAGCGTTCCGTTTAAGCTCCCTAGGTTCTTCTGATAGCTGCGGAAGGCTGATCTTGTCTTCTTTCCGATCAGACCGACCAGGCCTACCATCATCGGGAGGAATATCATCGACGCCAGTGCGAGTTGCGTGCTTAAGACGAACATCATCACCAGGATCCCGATCAGGGTGAGGAGCCCGGAGAAAAGTTGGATCACGTTCTGCGAGAGCACGCGGCTGATCGTATCCATATCGTTCGTCAGCCGGCTCATCAGATCGCCTGCGGAACGTGAATCATGAAATGCAAGCGACAGCCTCTGCAGGTGGGCGAACAGCTCACCACGCAAGTTCTTCATCGCCCGCTGCGCTGCGGTCGCGATCAGCACGCCCTGCCCGGTTTGAGCGGCCCACGCGATCAGGTACGAACCGATCATCAGTCCGACCACCCGCAACAGGGCGGCAGCGCCTGCGCCGGAGAGGAGTCGGTCGATCGCCAGCCCCATTAGGTATGGTCCGGCAAGGGCCATCCCTGTCCCGAAGAGAGCGAGCACGAAGACGATTATCAGGGTCGTGCGGTACGGATAGAGGTACTGCAGCAGCCGGCGGAGCGCTCCGCGGATGTCTTTCGGCTTCTCAAATTGCGGCCCGCGACCGGAGCGCAGCAGACCGCGTGTCGGCGTGGAATTCGACTTTGCTACGCTTCTGTCACTCATCGAGCCCCTCCTGGTGATCCTGGCCGACACGGCGCTTGCGCGCTGCTGGCGAACACGCCCTCCCCTAGTTGTGAGCGGTAGATTTCGTGGTAGATCGGGCTCTTCTCAAGGAGTTCACTGTGCATGCCGATCGACTCGATCCGCCCACGGTCGAGGACGAGGATCTTGTCTGCCAGCAGGACGGTGCTGATCCGCTGAGCAACGATTATCTGCGTCGGGCCGTTATTTGCCCGCATGGCGCTCGTCGCGACATTCGTCGGCATAGCGATCAGCTGGTCGAGTGCGTCCTGCAGGCGGATCTCGGTTTCTATATCGACTGCGCTCGTCGAATCGTCGAGGATGAGGACTTTGGGTCTGACGAGCAACGCCCGCGCGATTGCGATCCGCTGCCGCTGCCCGCCGGAGAGGGTCACCCCGCGTTGGCCGATCACTGTGTTATAGCCGTCGGGGAACGCTTCGATGAACTCGGCCGCTTGCGCCGCCTGCGCCGCAACGATCATCTCGTCCTCAGTCGCGTCCGGTCGGCCGTAGCGAATGTTGTGGTCGATCGTTCCGCCGAAGAGGATCGCTTCCTGGAGTGCAATTCCGATCTGAGCACGGAGAGAGCGGAGCTGTAGCTCCCGCACGTCGACCCCATCAAAAGTCACCCGGCCGGCGGTTACGTCGTAGAACCGCGGGATCAGATGGATCAGCGTCGACTTCCCCGAGCCGGTCGCCCCGAGGATCGCTACGGTCTCGCCCGGCTCGGCGACAAAACTCAGATCGGCAAGGATCGGTTCAGCACGGTCGTTCCCATAGCTGAAGCAGACGTTCTCAAACACAATCCGCCCTTGCGGATCCTCCAGTCTTCGCGCGTTCGGTTGCTCACGCACCCGCGGCTCCTCGTCGAGGACTTCAAGAATCCGGCTAGCCGAGGCGTCGGCCGAGGCGATCGGGGCGAGCATCCCGGCGAGCATCATCAGCGGGAAGAGGGCAAAGATTATGTAGTTGATCGATGCGACGACCTGGCCGATCGTCATCCCCTGGCCGAGCGTCGCTCTCCCGCCGAACCAGACCGCGCCGGCCACCCCCAGGTTGAGAACGAGGGTCATCGTCGGGATCAATACCGCGACCAAGCGCATCACCTCGATGTTCTTCCCCATCAACTCTACGTTCGCCTCGCCGAACCGTTCGATCTCACGCTCTTCGCGGACGAACGCCTTCACTACGCGCACCCCGGCAAGGTTCTCTTGCAGCACCGTGTTCAGCCGGTCGAGCTTCTGTTGTACAAGCAAGAAGAGCGGACGGACCTTCCCCGCGAACCACCTGATGAATAGCGCGATCACCGGAACGAATCCGGCTATCATTAGCGCCAGTCGCGGGCTGGTCAGCACGAGCATCACACTCGACCCGATCATCCAGATCGGCGCGCGGGTCATAATGCGCAGCGACATCATCACGATCATTCGTGTCATTTGAACGTCGCTCGTCGATCGCGTTATCAGCCGGCCGGTCCGTAGCCCGTCGAGGTTGGCGAACGAGTAGGTCTGAACCTTTCGTACGAGGGCGCTGCGTAGGTCATAGGCAAAATTTTGCGCGACGCGAACCGAAAGGTAGTTGTTTCCCACAGCGAAAAGCGCCGATAGCAGGGCGGCCCCAAGCATGATCAGCGCCGTCGTCCAGATCACGCGCAGGTCTCCGGCGATGATCCCATCGTCGATGATCCGTTGCGTCATCCGGGGGATCAGGAGGTCCGCCCCGACCATCCCCAGCAAGAGCGCCAGCGCCCCGATCGCTGATAGTCGGTACGGTCGGAGGAAGCGGTAGAGGCGGAAGAGCGATCTCACGTCCCACCCGGTTCGTCGTCGTCGGTGGAGCACGGTGGTCGGTGCGGGTTAAGTGGCGCAAAGCGGTTGTGCAGCTTCACTAGCAGTCGCTGGAGTGTTGCGCGCTCCTCCTCTGTGTAGATGGAGGCGAATTCCGCCTCAATCTCGCAGAATTTCTCTTTCACTTCCGCTTGCAGCGCTTTGGCCTTGTCGGTCAGGCGAACAGATACGATACGTTGATCGCTTGCAGTGCGCTCACGCACAACCCACCCGGCCTGCTCCATCCGCTGGAGCATGTTGGTCATCGTCGCCGGGCTAATCTGCATCGCACAGGCGATCTCTCTCTGCGACATACCATCGTTATGCCATAGGTGCATCAACACAAACCCCTGTCCCCGGTGCAGGCCGATCGTCTCCATGTGCGTTCGTACCCGGCCTGCGGCGAGCCGGCAGACCTGGGCGAGAAGATGGCCGAGCGCGAGCTGCTCAGGGTTGCGTTCGTCAAACACTTTTCCTCCTTGCAATCGTAAGCCTGCTAACCATTAGCTTGCTAAATATACCCCGACCCCGTACTATATTTCAAGCCGGATTTCGGGTGGCAAGCGCACCAAGCTTGTGTTACGCTGATTGAATGAGCGAAGCGTGGTCTGTTCGATCGTACAGGCGCCTGAAATCGGGCGCAGCAGTCGTTTTTTTCCGTTCGGTGCACGGAATGAAGCTAATACAGAAGGGAGCATGAACAAGGAGGTATCACATTGAAGGAATCGATAGAGAAGGCGATCGCCAAGAGTGACGCCGACTACACAGAGGTGCGGATTGAAGGCGAACAGCGAAGCCAGGTCCTCTTC
>JAJOKK010000096.1 GCA_021129875.1 Candidatus Bipolaricaulota bacterium | reverse complement strand
CTCGGATATGGAACTCCTTGCTGCCTTGTTGGGGAGCGGCACCAGGGGGATGGGCGTCCTCGAGCTGGCTTCGACGATCCTGCCCCAACTGGAGCAGAGGTTGGACCGGGCCGACGTCCCCACCTTGAGGAAGATTACTGGGGTCGGTCAGGCCAAGGCGTGTCAGATCGTGGCGGCGTTAGAACTGGCTCGACGGCATCTCGCGGGGGAGAAGGCCCCGATTCGTGAGGCAAAGGACGCGCTCCCGTTCCTCCAGCAGATCCGCGACAAACGCCAGGAGTACTTTGTCTGCCTGTCGCTCGATGGGGCGAACGAAGTGATCGAGTCCCGCGTGGTCACCGTGGGGTTGCTCAACACCAATCAGGTGCACCCACGGGAGGTCTTTGCCGACCCGATCGCCGATCGGGCTGCGTCGGTCATCCTCGCGCACAATCACCCTTCAGGGACGCTCGCAGCGAGCGCCGAGGATATCTCCCTGACAAAACGGCTACTGAAAGCAGGGGAGATCCTCGGAATCACGGTCCTCGATCACCTGATCGTCACCAAACACGGCCACCTCTCCCTGAAACAAGCCGGCCATCTGTGAGCCAAGGAGGCGGCCTAACTCTCCCTCCGTGCTCTCTCTCCGCCACTGGTTGGTTGTTGAATTTTACGGCATTATGTGTGCTTCAGCTTTGTAAAGACCCAAACCACTTCTTTCAGCACAGTGCCGGCAAAGCATCCCTGTTGCGTTAGAGCCCGCCACTCCTCTTCCGTATAGATCAGCACATCGACCGGAACGGGAAATTTTGTAATATCCCAGTCTGCTGCTCGCCGGTCCAAGAGCCCCTTAGGTTCTTCCAAGCTTCTTACGACGATGACTACATCTAAATCGCTTCCTACGCCCCAGTCTCCGCGAGCATAGGAGCCGAAATAACCGATCCGTTGAACATCTTCCCGCCGTTGTCCGATCTCGTCCGCCCAGCGACGGATCGCCCGATCTACTGTCTGTGCATCAGGCCATTTGAGAATCGACGAACTTAATAATCTCACAGGCATAGCGAATACCCTCCTCACTTTGCAAGGAGCCATAATGCTCGAACGGCGCTCCGGCAGGGTGACTGTTTGGATAGCGGGCGGGGATGTAAAAGTTGTCCAGGACGCGCCCCTTTTCGATGAGATCCGCCAGACCGGCAGTAGTTTCCGGCAACTCCCGCAGAAGATGCGCGACAACATGCCCCCATGCCTCTTGCCCCAGGTGAAGATGCAGTGCCTTGACCGCCTTTTCCGCGGCCTGGTGGGCGGCAAAGCATGCCCACTCGTGTCGCTCACCGACACGCGAATCATGCGCCTGCTCTAAGTCTCTGTGCGCTTGAGCCAGCCAGTCTACCGAGCGGTTCGCCATTCTCGTTCATCTCCTTAACCGCTGTTCATTACGAGGTATACTACTTCTCTGCCCGGGTATTGTGCAACAGTAATGCGCCGACAGAATGATACGGGCGCCAGTAGTTTTCCTTTGATCTGCCCGCTGGATTTCTCACCGGTAAAATTCCGTTTGGTTAATTATGGTATCCCTGTCCTCGTCGTCGCGGCAACGAAACCGTCTCAGGGTCCGTTCGCCACGTTTGCCAGCCACTCCGATTCCATCTTATCGAGCGCATCTCCCTCGATAGCTGTGCGGATTCCCTCCATCAACCGAACGAGAAACCGCAGGTTGTGAAGCGTGGCGAGCCTATAGAAGGAGAATTCGCCTGCCCGGCATAGGTGGCTCAGATAGGCGCGCGAGTGATGTTTGCACGTGAAGCAGTCGCATCTTTCATCTATCGGGCGCGGGTCATCGCGGAAGCGGGCATTCCGCAAATTTATCCTGTGCCGTGGCGCTTCTTGCAGGAAGACGGTACCGTTTCGAGCGATGCGCGTAGCCGCGGCGCAGTCAAAGGTGTCGATCCCTCGCCGCACCCCGGCGAAGATGTCTTCTATCTCCCCGATTCCGAGGAGGTGTTTTGGTTTGCCTGCCGGGAGGAGGGGGATGGTCCAGTCGAGTACGTGGTGCATATCCTCCTTGGAACGGCCGAGCGACCCGCCGATTGCAAACCCGGCAAACTCCATCTTCCCGATCACGCGGGCGCTATGCTTCCTCAGGTCTTCGTACGAACCGCCCTGCACGATCCCGAAGAGAACCTGGCCCGGGTTGGGGTCGGGTTGGCCGGTCGATCGAACGCGCCCAGCGAACGTATCCAGCGAACGCTGCGCCCAGCGGTGGGTCCGCTCCATCGCCGTCTTGGTGTACTCATAATCGTGCAGGGGAGAGGTGCACTCGTCGAGGACAAGGGCGATATCCGACCCGAGCTGCCGCTGAAGCTCGATCACCGATTCCGGGGAGAAGAAGTGCTCGCTTCCGTCGATGATCGAGCGGAAGGACGCCCCCTTTTCGGTCAGGTTGACGAGAGACTTTCCCTGCCGGTAATGGTTCGCAGCCGGCTGTTCGCCGGGGAAGATCGAAGCAACCTTCCCCACCCCGTGCTCCTTCCCCGCTCCCAGACTGAAGACCTGAAACCCACCGGAGTCGGTCATCGTCGGCCCTCTCCAGCCGGAGAAGCCGTGCAGTCCACCTAAAGAAGCAACCGTTTCCCCGCCGGGGCGCAGGTGAAGGTGGTACGAGTTGGAGATCGCAATCTGAACACCAATATCGACGAGGGCCTGCGGCTCCACCGCCTTCACCGTCGCGCGGGTGGCCACAACGACGAACGCCGGGGTATCCACAGCGCCGTGCGCGGTAACGAGCCTTCCTGTGCGTGCATCCGATCCCTTCTGCCGGTGTAGGAGCGTGAACATCGGTTTGGTTAGATCCTCCCTTAAAGATGTAGATGTGATACAGCCTAACGAGTCGCTGCAGAGAACGTAAAGACTGCTGCGCTCGAACCTTAAAGTTTTGCCGCAGACTCAGCGTTCTCAGCGCTGAAAGCTCCTGGACGATGGCAAACAGGAGGCGCTACAACAGTCTCGATAGTACCCAAAAAGAGGGTTCCTCACACTTTAGGCAGGTACAGAGCAGAGAGATCGCACTCCCCGTCAATATTTTCCTGCCTTCTGCTTCTCTTGGCGTTCTTTGCACCTTTGCGAGAGGCACAAGTCTTTCCACTCGCTCAAGGAGCAAAGGTCGCTAAGAAAGGACATGCTTCTTGAGTTTCAAGCATCTCTTTGCCTATTTACACTTTTCTTGGCGATCTCTGCGTCTTAGTGAGATACAAGCTTTTTCTCTCTTGCTACGCTCATCTTTTGGGTCTGGCTACCTGTCTTAACCACGAGGACCCTGAAAATCTAAGCGGAATCCCCCAGGGCAGAGGCTACCCCACGCGAAGGCGCGAATCACGAACAGTCCATTACAGGTATTAGCGTCCATTCGCAGTTCTGCTTGTAGGTTGTTACTGTGACCCCGTGAAACTACTATCCCCAGACGAGAGCAATCTTAAGAATAAAAATCTGATACCAAGCCCGGATCTATCAGCAGCAGCCGATAACCCGGATCACCATGCTAACGGAATTGCTCTCCCCTTTATCGTCGGTCACGATCAGGGTCACATGGTAGGTCCCTATCTGAGCATAGGCATGGGTGACTCTCACCCCACTGCCGGTCGCCCCGTCGCCGAACGTCCACCGCCACTCAACGATCATTCCGTCCTCGTCATAGGAGGCAGACGCATCAAAGGTAATATCTTCATTCTCTATCACTGTGAGGCGAGGTGAAACGGTGAAGTGCGCATGCGGCACGCGGTTGAGCGCCTCGATGATGTGGGTGATCCTACCGGTCCTACCGGTTTCGTCGGTCACGGTGAGGGTCACTGCATGGCGCCCTATTTCCCTGAAGGTATGCCCGACGCGCACTCCAGTGGCGATGGTTCCATCGCCGAAATTCCACTCATAGGAGACGATCCTCCCGTTCGGGCTGCGTGAGCCACCGGCGTCAAACTCGACCACGAGCGGTGGAAGGCCGCTCGATGGGGTGGCGGTAAACCTGGCTTGGGGGCGGTCTACAGGTGCGCAGCCAGAAAGTGCGAGCAGCGAAACAAAGAGGAGAATAATAATAACCTGTCTTGTCTTCATCGCGAAAATCCCTCCTTGGTCTTTCCTGTCGTTATTATACAGTAACAACCCGGTCTGCACACTTTTATGGTCTGTTGCCCCCAAGAACCGATCTATCAGCGCTTACGCCGAACTCGGCCCCGGGGCAGAGGAGTTGTTTGGGGTCTTGCACCATCTAACGCCACAGTCTGCCGTGGCGACCTGCCGACAAATCTATTGGCGCAATGCTACTGTTACGCTATCCTCTGTTCCAACTCCTCCCACCGTGCAAACAGGCTGTCCAGCTGCTGCTGCGCGGCGCGATGCGCCTCGTAGGTGGAGTGTAGCCTTTCGTAATCAGCGGCTACAGCCGGATCGTTTAGCTCTGCTTGCAACCGTACCACTTCTGCCTCGGCGGCGAAGATCCGCTCCTCCATCTCCTCCCATTCCTGCTTCTCGTGATAGGTGAGTCCTGCCCGTTTTGGACGGATCATCTGTTGACGCTTTGCCTTCTGCTCAACGAGGTGTCCCTCGGCGTGATGCGTCTCGGCTTCCTGCCATTGGGCAACGCTGCCGTAGTTACCCCAACGACCATCATCGTGCAACCCAATTAGATCGGTGCAAATACGGTCGAGCATATGGCGATCGTGCGTAATAAGGAGAACCGCCCCGGGAAATTCAATCAGCGCACGCTCAAGTTCCTCGATCGACGGGATATCCAGGTCGTTTGTCGGTTCGTCGAGCATCAGGATATCAGCTGGCGACCGTAACATCATCGCCATCAATACACGTGCCTGCTCCCCACCTGAAAGATCCCCCACCGGAGTCTCCAGCTGGTCGGCGCGGAACCCGAACCGCTTCGCCCATGCGATGATGTGCGTACTGCGACCGAGATAGGAGACAGTATCACCATGCGGCGCCAGTGCCCGCCGCAGACGCTCCGTAGGATCGAGCTGCTCTCGCTGCTGATCGAATCGGGCAACGCGAAGATCGACGGCGTGCTTCACCCTCCCGGCGTCAGACAGAATCGTCTCGGCAAGAATGCGCAATAGAGTGGTTTTCCCACTGGCATTGTTCCCCATAATCCCCAGCCGAGTTTCACGGCGAAGGTGAATGTCGAGATCGCGGAAGAGCAGCCGTCCTCCCAGCGTCTTCTCAATTCCCGTCGCAGTGATCAGATCATGCGTTCGCCGCCCGCTGGCACGGAAGTCGATCTTGACCTCGCCGTCTCCACGGTGGCGGCGTTGCGCCTCGGACAGCCGTGCAACCTTGTCATGCGCCTCGTCGATGCGATAGGCAGCCTTGCTTCCCCGTGCCTTGGGCCCACGCCGCAACCAATCAACCTCTCGGCGCACCTCATTGGCAAGAGCACGGCGCTCTTCGTCCTCCAGTTGCAAGAACGCCTCCCGCTTCTCCAGGAAGTCGCTATACCGCCCGTTGACGCTGAAGAAACCATTGCGGTAGCGAGGGTTGATCTCTACGATGCGATCTGTGACCCGTTCCAGGAAGTAGCGGTCATGGGTGGTGACGATGAAGGCAAGTTTGGCTCTACCGAGAAAGCGCTCCAACCAAGCGATCCCCTTGATATCCAGGTGGTTGGTCGGCTCATCCATCAGCAGCAAATCGGGCTCCTGGACTAGCTGACACCCGATAGCAAGCCGCTTGCGCCATCCACCGGAGAGACTGTCTACGCCGGCAGCGCCATCCTCGAAGCCGAGGCGACGCAGTATCTTCCGCGCGCGCGTCGGGCGCTCGTAATCCTCCATCGGGAGAGCATCGAGTGCAGCGAGAACGGCCGCCTCCACCGTTAATCCTGTGGGGAATAGATCTATCTGGGGAAGGTACGCAATGCGCGTTTCCCTAGCACGATCCACAGCGCCGGAATCGGCAGATTCGACGCCAGCGAGGATCCGCAACAGCGTCGTCTTGCCTGCACCGTTGGGGCCGATCAGCCCAACACGCTCGCCGGCATGAAAGGTCAACGACAACCGATCGAACAGGTCGTGTGACGCATACGTCTTACACAGATCGCGCACCGCCAGTATTGCCATCGCCCCTTCCTCCCTCACCACAGCCATTCGAAGCACCCCCAAGGTGCGCCGACCCACCCATCTATCGTACGCGATCGTCACCGCTCTTGCCCGGTGCCCACGGTCGTCACTTCCGCTGGTCTGTGGGCAGAGGGCAAGGAAAGGAGGCTCTTATAGCAGCTCTAGTGTCGTGTCAACTCTGAGTTGTCATTTCGACCGAAGGGAGAAATCTTAGATTTCTCAGTCGAATACTCCTTCG
>JAJOKK010000084.1 GCA_021129875.1 Candidatus Bipolaricaulota bacterium | reverse complement strand
AAACCAGGAGGGTGGCCTCCGGCCTTGCTTCGCAACCGGGATTGAGGATGAGCGGTGGAAAGGGTTTACGCAACAGGCTCATGGGAGAGGCGCTTAAGCGACTCGGTCTAACCATTTCGGTCGCCGAGTCGTGCACCGGCGGGCTCTTGGCGAGCCGGATCACCGACGTCCCGGGATCGTCCGTCTACTTTCGCGGAGGGATCGTTGCGTACCAGAACGATATTAAGGAGCGATTGCTCTCTGTTCCTGCACGAGTCATGGTCCGGCACGGAGCAGTGAGCCGGCAGACAGCAGAGGCGATGGCTCGCGGCTGCCGGGATCTTCTTGCCAGTGATATCGCGCTTTCGATCACCGGGATCGCCGGTCCGAGTGGGGGGAGCGAGGATAAACCGGTCGGCCTGGTCTACATCGCCGTTGCCGGCGTAGATTACCTCGATTGTCGTCGCTTTGTCTGGGACGGGGACAGGGTGGCGAATAAAGAACGGTCGGTCGACGCAGCGCTCGATCTCGTCCTCTCCACACTTGTGTTCGCCACATAGGAAGACAGCTCCACCGGTTGAAACTAAGGAGAAGACCCGGTAATCTTCCCTTCTAACCATCGGCATAACCACCAGCAAAGGAAGCGGTAACAATAAAGATCTGTTCATACCTTGAAGGGCATGGCCTGATCGATCGATCCGGGATCGGGCGGGCGACCCGCAACTTAATGCAAGCGTTGAAGGGCCAAGGGATTGCTGTGACGAGCGACCCGGGAGGCGAGTACGACCTATTGCATCTACAGTGGATCGGCCCTAAATCGCTCTACTACGCACGATGGGCGCATAAGAAGGGGAGGCCGGTCGTAATGAGCGTTCATACCCCGCCCGATCTGATCCCGGGGTCGTTCACCTTCTCTCATCCACTTGCCTCCATCTACGATCGCTATCTGCGTGCCTTTACCGGCACGATCGATCTGTTCATCGTCCCGTCCCCCTTTGCAGCTGCAGGGTTTGTCTCCATCGCAAATGGACGACCGATCCGCGTCGTCTCCAGCGGCATAGAGACCGATCTCTTTCGTTTCAACCAGGAGAAGCGCGATCTGTTCCGGCGAAAGTACGACCTTGACCGTCCGACTGTGCTCTGCACCGGGCTGCTCATCCCCCGCAAAGGGGTTGAGGAGTTCTTCGAGGTGGCGCGCTCCCTCCCCAACCTTTCGTTTGTCTGGGTCGGAGCAAAGGTGAGTCGCTCCCTCTTCTATAGCCCCCGGTTCGAGAGCCTCGTGCGGGAACACCCCAAGAACGTGCGGTTGACAGGATTCATCGGCGACGTCACCACTGCCTACAGTGGGTGCGACCTCTTCTTCTTCCCGTCGCACGCCGAATCGCTCGGTCTGGTGATCCTGGAGGCGGGAGCGGCCGGCCTCCCGCTCGTCGTGCGCCGCCTCCCTGTCTACCAAGGATGGCTTGTAGACGGGGAGAACTGCCTGATGGGCGAGACACTCACTGATTTTAGGGCGGCGATTGCGACCCTCCTCTCTGACCGCCCTCCTTCCCTGTCGATGAACGGTCTGGCAGAGAAACACGGCTTGAAGCAAGTTGGAACCGACCTTGTCGCCATCTACCAGGAGGTGCTATGACCTCACGACGGATCTTTGTTATCGGGCTCGATGGTGTAGGGTTTCCGCTCATCGACCCGTGGATAGAGGCAGGGAAGCTCCCGCACCTGGAGCGGGCGATTGCCATGGGGACTTGCGGTCTGCTGGAGAGTACAATCCCGCCCTTAACCGGACCGGCTTGGGCGAGCTTCCAGACCGGGGTCAATCCGGGGAAGCACGGGATCTCCGGCTGGACGAAGCGTCGCGGAGAAGGATACGCGATCTCCGTCGTCACCGGAAACGACATCCCGTACCCGACCATCTGGGAATTGGCGAGCGAGAGCGGACGGCAGGTAGTGAGCATTGGGTTGCCTCTTACTTACCCTCCACGACCGGTCAACGGGGTGATCATCCCTGGTCTGCTGACCCCGGAGAGCGATCCCGCTCCCACGCATCCGCCGGAGATCTATGCGCAGCTGCGCAGCGCTGCCCCGAACTACAGGTTCTTCCCGGAGTGCGCCCATCGGTTCACCCTCGGCTCGAAGGTCGAAGAGCTGTTGACCGGCCTGCGTGGGCGGGCGACTGCGGCAAAGCATTTCATGCAGCAGCACGACTGGGACCTGTTCATGCTTCATTTCCAGTCAACCGATAAAGTTCAGCACGATCTATGGGGGATGAAGAAGAACGGGCTCGACCCACTCCTCACCGTCTTTCAGGAGGTCGACCGTCAGGTTGGGGAGCTGAGTGAAATAGCAGAGGGGTTGGGGGCGAGCGTGATCCTCCTCTCCGATCACGGAATGGGCATTCAGGAGTACACCTTCTCCATCAACACCTGGCTCTTACAGGCCGGCTATCTGAAGCTGAAGCTGGGCGTTTTAGAGCGGATCAAACGCGCGGCGTTCCACCTCGGGTTTACGCAGAGGCGCCTGAAACACGTTGGTTTTCTTCTCTATCCGTTCGCCTACCGCTTGGGACTGTTCAGTTCGTTCTTCGATGCTGTAGGGGACGGAATCGCCGCCCGCCTGATCTCCGCGCTATTCCTCTCGCTCGACGATATTGACTGGTCGAGAACGCGCGCCTACTCGCACGCCGATATCGGGCATATCCGTCTCAACCTGCAAGGGCGCGAGCCTCATGGGATTTTGCGCCAAGAGGAGGCGGACAGTCTGACCGACGAATTGGTCGAGCGGCTGCATACGGTGGTGAATCCGCGCAACGGGGAGCCCCTGCTCGGGCAGGCCTTCCGTCGCGAAGAGATCTATCACGGAGAGAGGCTCTCGCAAGCCCCGGATATCCTCTTCCTCCCCAAGGACCTCCGTACGGTGGGGAGCGGAGCCTCCGGCTTCTATTCCAACCGCCCGTTCGACCGCCCGCTCCTTCGCGCGAACCACCGGATGGAGGGGATTCTTATCGCTAACGGCGAACCGTTCCGCAGTCACCACCGGATCGAAGGGGCAACCTTAACCGACCTTGCCGCAAACCTCCTCTATCTCCTCGACTGCCCGGTCCCCGAATATATGGACGGGGTAATATGGGAAGATGCCTTCCATCCTGAGACCCTTGCTTCGCAGCCGTTGAAACGGCGCGAGCGGCCCCCAGAGAGAAATACGTCCACCACTGCGAACGATGATGGCGCGGACGCTGCCGCGCTGCGCAAGCGCCTGCAGCAGCTTGGGTACCTCAGCTAGGCTTGCCCTCACTGCAAAGAGTAGATTAGGATACTCATTAACCATGAATAAACGGCTCAAGAAGAATCTGGCCCTCGTGCTCTCTGTGACGGTTGGGCTTGGTCTGCTCGGCGGTGTTCTCTATTACGTCGGCTGGCGGAGCATCCTCGCCCAGATCTACGCTCTGGGGTTCATCGGGATCAGCGCAGTGATTGGAACCGTTCTTCTCACTATGCTTATCTGGCTTGCCAGCTGGTCTGTCATCCTCCTCTCTTACGGGATTAAAGTGCCGTTGCGCTACATCATCGGCGCGCGCCTGAGCGGATATGCGGTGACTTACACTACCCCGTCCCTCTATTCCGGAGGAGAACCGATCCGCGCCCTGCTGATCACCGATCACACCCCCGCTCCCTCAACCCGCATCTTTGCTACGATCATTGTCGAGCGATTCCTCGGAGCGTTGAGCCTGATCTTCTTCGTCATCGGCGGAGGCATCTACGCCCTTCTCACCTCCAGGGTTGAGGCGGTCGCGAAGGAAGGTGTCTTTATCGGCATCGCCTTCATCACCTTTTGGATCATTGTCGGGCTCGTGAATTTCACCGGGAACTTCAAGTGGGCCAGTCGGCTGATCGGCCTATTGAAACGCCCCTTCCCTCGTTGGGAGCGAGGCATCGGGAGGGCGGTGGACAAGGTTGCCGAGACCGAGGATGAGATCTACGACGCGTTCACACGGCACTGGAAAGGGACATTCCTCGCTTTCCTAATCCAGCTGGTTGCAACCTTCTTTGTCTTTATACGTCCGCAGGTCTTCTTCTACTTCTCGTCCGGCAGAACCTTCGACTTTGCGCAGCTCTCGCTGTTGTTCACCCTCAACGTCATGATCTCGTTCTTCCTCTGGATCACCCCGGGGGGATTAGGAACGGGTGAGGCAGCCCTAATCGGTATCTTCAGGCTGGTTGGAGTGGGAAAGGAGGGCGCGGTCGCCTTTTCGCTGGCGTTCAAGATAGTAGAGTTTGTACTTGTGGCGGTGGGCCTGTTCTACCTGTTCCACAAAGGGATTAGCCGATTGCTCAATCGGGCCAAGAGACGGCGACAGCAGCGGTACGCACTTGCTGAAGACCGGTGCGCCGGGGACCGGTGTATCGAGAAGGGAAAGCGAGAGAATAACTGAAGAGGGACCAATATATGGAATATGAAAGGAGGTAGTCTATCTTGGAATCCGGACTGGAAACACGTTTTGCCATCAGCTTGAACGGCCTTGATAAGCGATTCGGCAGCACACACGCCGTCAGAGACCTTAGCTTAAACATCCGGCAGGGTGAGCTATACGCCCTGCTCGGGCCGAACGCTGCCGGAAAGACGACCACGCTGCGTATGACAGTGGGGATTTTGACACCCGATCGAGGGGACGCACTGATCCTGGGCCACAGCGTCAAAGATCGGCCGCAACAGGCAAAACAGGAACTGGCCTATCTCCCGGATGAGCCGATGCTCTATGGGAAGCTGCGCCCGCTTGAATATTTGGAGTTCGTCGCCGGCCTCTGGGGTACTCCGCCCGAGGATGCGGCGGTCTATGCTGGTGAGCTATTGCAGTGGCTGAACCTGAGCCAGACACGCTATCATCGCATCGAGACCTTCTCGCGAGGGATGAAGCAGAAGCTGGCACTCGCCGGCGCGCTCATCCACCGGCCCAAGGTGATGATCCTCGACGAGCCGCTGACCGGGCTCGACGCAGCAGCAGCAAAGGAAGTCAAGGACCTGTTGGTCGACTTCGTGCGTCAGGGAAAGACAGTAGTGCTGACAACGCACATCATGGAGATAGCCGAGCGCCTTGCCGAACGGATAGGGATCATCAGCAACGGCCAGATCATCGCCGAAGGGACGCTGGACGAACTGCGGGGGCGAAGCGGTGAGCAGGGCGGCACACTCGAAGATGTCTTCTTGGATCTGGTACAGGAGGAAGCATGAAGCCGGGCTCGCTCCCATGGCTGCTCAAGCATGAACTCCGTCTTGCCTGGCGGGAGATGACCGCAGAGACATCGGTCACGGTGATCGTCCTTTTCGGGGCGGCGCTGTTCATCGGGCTACACATCGGCCTGTGGTTCGCAGTGCGGGCGTTCCGTGGACTGTTCGTCGTGGATGCTCTCTCCCCTGACGTCCTGCTTTGGATGACCGTGGGGCTTCTCGTCGTGTTTAGTTTCGTGCTTGCTCAGGCGATCGGCCGCAGCACAGTCGCTCTTTTCGAGCGGGGAGACCTTGACCTGTTGGTATCATCGCCGATCGCGTCCAAGGTCATCTTCGCCACCCGTGTTCTGGGAGTGGCTCTACAGCTTGTCATTACACTGGCAATTATCGCTGTCCCGCTTGGCAACGCAGCCCTCATGCTCGGTCTGCCGCGCCTGCTCGGCATCTACCCCGTAATCATTGGGATGGCGCTCAGTGCCACAGCGATTGGAATCCTGCTCACTATTCTGCTGGTTAGGCTTGTCGGAGCGCGCCGGGCAAGGACGGTGGTCCAGGTATGTGGGACACTGATTGGTGTGAGCATATTTCTCTTCTTCCAGCTACCGAATATTCTCGGCCCGGAACGGTTGAGCGGTCTTATTGAGTGGCTGCACGTCTTTGCGTCGCTGTTTGAAGCAGGGGAACTCTTCGGACCGCAGAGCGTTATCTGGTTTCCGGCAAGGGCACTCTTTTTCGATCCGCTCTCCATCCTCCTGTCCATTGCGCTGGGCGGAGCGCTCCTCTGGTTCACGGTAACGATAGCCCACAAGGCCTACATCAGCGGCACAGGCCAACCGCTGACCTCCGGTCGGACGAGGGTTCCCAGACGTGTGGGAACGGTGCGCTTTTCGCGTGGATTGACCCGCACGTTCCTGCACAAGGAGTGGCGCCTGATTCTGCGTGACCCCTACATTATCACGCAGGTGTTGCGGCAGATGGTGTTCACTATCCCGCTCTTCGCCATCCTTTTTTTTGGTAACGGAGAAATGTTCGACGCAGCCATTCTTGGTGCAGCAGTTGGTGCTTTCGGGATAGTGTTGGGTGGGACCCTGGTCTCGAACATCACTAGGATCTGCGTTGCGGGCGAAGACGCGGCAGAGTTGTTGCGCGCAAGCCCGGTATCG
>JAJOKK010000192.1 GCA_021129875.1 Candidatus Bipolaricaulota bacterium | reverse complement strand
GCGCTCCTGGGGGGTGCAGTAAACCCCTCTTCGGCTACTACACCCCCCGATGCGGCAAAATGCTTGAAACCAGGAAGCTGGAGTTGAAGACGAGCGGTGGAAAGGGTTTACGCAACAGGCTCAGTGGATGGGGTTCATACATCGACCTACTCGAAGAGGCGGCATAAAGGAGGCGATCGGTATTATCTGTGATGACCGGCTGCGATCGGGAATGGACCGCCTTCAGTTTGGCGAGCCGGGAGCCCCCCCTCTGGCAGAGCGGATGCGGCCGGCCGGTCTCGATGAGATCGCAGGCCAGGGTGCGATCCTGGGGAAAAGGGCGTCACTGCGCACGTTGATCGAACGGGGCGACTACCGCTCGTTTCTGTTCTGGGGGCCACCGGGGACCGGGAAGACAACTGTGGGGCGGATCATCTCCCGCCGTTCGCGCGCCTGCTTCGTCCACCTGTCGGCCGCTCTCGCCGGGGTAAAGGAGGTCAAGGCGGTACTCGAACGATCGCGGGAGCTCTATGAGAGCGAAGGGCGGCGCGATCTCCTCTTCCTCGACGAGATTCATCGTTTCAGCCGCTCACAGCAGGATATCCTCCTCTCTTACCTCGAAGCGGGAAGTGTCATCTTCATCGGTGCGACAACGCAGAACCCCTCGTTTGCGCTCACCGCAGCCCTGTTGTCGCGCTGCCAGCTCTTCTGCTTCTCCCCACTCGAGGAGGAGGCGATGCGCGTGCTACTCCGCCGTGCCGTCCGCGAAGAGCGCGGCCTTGCTAGCCGGTTTAAGCTGACAGAGGAAGCGGAAAACGCGCTCATCGCCATCTCCGATGGCGATGCCCGCCGCGCGCTGACCACCCTTGAAACGGCAAGCTCGATTGCAACAGACGCAACGATCGATCTACCGGTGATCGAGCGGGCGGTGCAGCGCAAAGGGCTCAACTACGATCGGGCCGGTGAAGAACATTACAATCTGATCTCGGCGCTGCACAAATCGGTCCGTAACTCCGACCCTGATGCCACGCTCTACTGGCTGGCGCGGATGCTCGCAGGCGGAGAAGATCCACGTGACCTGGCACGGCGGTTGATCCGCATCGCCTCCGAGGATATCGGCCTTGCCGATCCGCGTGGGTTAGAAGTGGCCCTTGCTGCGCACCAGGCGGTAGAAACGATCGGACTGCCCGAGTGCGACCTCGCTCTGGCGCAAGCCGCGGTCTACCTTGCCTGTGCACCGAAGAGCAACGCCCTCTACGTTGGGCTAGGCGAGGCAAAGAATGACGTGCAGAATCGTCCTGCCGAACCAGTCCCACTTCACCTGCGCAACGCTCCGACAGCATTGATGAAGAGCCTTTCCTACGGGAAGGACTACAAATACGCACACGACTTCGAGGGCGGGGTCGCCCCAATGGAATGCCTCCCCCCCGCGCTCCGCGAGAGGCGCTACTACCGGCCGACTTAGGGTTCGGGGGGAGAGCGGTGTTGGGTTTTGGGTGTTGAGTTTTGGGTTAAAAGCTGGCCTTATTAAGGTGTCTATCGGGTTCACTACGATAGGGTTCGTTGAGTTCATAGGGGTCGTAGGGTTCGTGGGGCGGGTTTTAAACTGATTACTATTCACACCTGCTCGCATCTCTTTCCATTTTGTATTTTATACTTTACATTTTCCATTCTGCATTGAGCCGTCTATCGTGTCCACCAAGTTGGGGCGGCGATAGGATCAACATAGAACGAAACAAGGCTTGCGGAATCGGTACTTCCCTCCCCGCTCCCCTCGCCTTTAACCCAAAACTCAACACCCAAAACCCAAAAACGCTTCCCCTCCCTCCTTGCAAAGCTGCAGTGCATACGCTATAGTTTTTCCATGTACAGTGGCGACCAAGGCCGGTTTCCCGCTGCGTTGCGGTTGAAGAAAGACTCGGATTTTGTGCGTATCTATCGCTATGGACGGGTACACAGAGGGACGTACTTCTCGTTTCACATTCTCCCTTATGAAGGGGAGACGCGAATGGGAATCGTAGTGCCGCGGCGGTGGGGAAAAGCCGTTCAACGCAATCGGGTGAAGCGGTTACTACGAGAGGTGTTCCGATGCAATCGGTCCGCTTTTTTGGGAACGGAGTTTATCGTTCGGCCGCGCGCGACGTGCAACGGGTGTCGCCTAAAGGAGATTGAACAGGCGTTCCTGACAGAGTTCTATGCCGCTATGAATAGGGAGGCAACAAAATGGAAAAAGAGATTATCTTCCTAACAAAAGATGGTCATGCCCTAATGAACAAAGAGTTAGAGAAAACCAAGAAGATTCTTTATGAAGAAATTCCGAACAAGCTAAAGATATCCAAAACAAGTAATGGGGATTTAAGAGAAAACAAAGACCATATGTATCTGCAGAGCGAGCAGCAGTACTACGAACGCGAGGTGCGGCGACTCACCTCTATCCTCGAGGCAGCGGAGATCATTTCCAGCGAGGATATCTCCGATGATGAGATAGGGATTGGGTCAAGCTTTATCCTGGAGATCAAGGAGATCAAGGAGACCGGGACGTTCAGTCTAGTCAATCCGGTCGAGGTCGATCTCGAGAAGGGAAAAATCTCCACAGCCTCGCCGGTCGGCAATGCCCTCATCGGGAAGAGAAAAGGTGCTAAAGTCGTAGTCGCCCTTTCAGCAGGAAAGGTTCATTTACGTGTTATCGCAATCAACAAAAAGTGATGGAACCATTAGTACAAGCGCGGCTGGAGAAGCTCTCCCGCCTGAGAGAACAAGGGATAGAGCCATATCCACCCCGCTCTCTGCGCCACGCACCGATAGATAAAGTCATCTCCCGCTTCTCTCACCTCGCCAACGAGGAATACGGTAAGGAGCAGGTCCCAATCGTCGGTAGGCTGATCGCCCTACGGCGGATGGGGAGGGCTGCGTTCCTCGACCTGCGTGACGGAAGCGGTAAGATCCAGGTACACGCAACGGTCGACGGTCTGGGCGAAAAACGTTACCACACGCTATGCGAAAGTGACATCGGCGATTTCCTCGTGGTCGAGGGAGAGGTCTTTCGCACCAAGCGCGGAGAGCTGACAGTTGCTGCCGCCGACTGGGGTATCCTCTCCAAATCGCTCCGCCCTCTGCCGGAGAAATGGCATGGCCTGAAGGATGTAGAACTGCGTTACCGACACCGCTCACTCGATCTGATCTCCAACGAAGGGGTGCGGTCTACGTTTGTCAGGCGTTCACAGATGATCTCGGCGATGCGCCGGTTCCTTGACGGACAAGGCTTCATGGAGGTAGAGACTCCGATGATGCAACAGCTCGCCGGCGGGGCGACGGCACGGCCGTTCCTCACCCATCACAACACCCTCGATATCGATCTCTACTTACGTGTCGCCCCCGAGCTCTACCTGAAGCAGTTGGTGATTGGCGGACTGGAGCGGGTATATGAACTGGGGAAGAACTTCCGCAACGAAGGCATCTCCACCACGCACAACCCGGAGTTCACCACCTTAGAGATCTACCAGGCGTACACCGACTACGAGGGAATGATCTCCCTTGCCGAGGAGCTGCTGGCGGAGAGCGCACGCGCAACCCTGGGGGGCCTCATTCTCCCTTATCGCGGGGACAATATCGATCTCTCCCCTCCCTGGCGGAGGATCGAACTAGTATCGTCGGTGGAGGAAGCGACCGGCATCTCCCTCTCTACAGCGACGGCAGAGGAGATTGCAACGCAGGCGAAGGAAAAAGGGATCGATCTTCCCGCCTTTGAGTGGGGGAAACTGGTTGAGCACCTGTTCGAAAGGTTTGTCGAACCTGGGCTGATCCAACCGACGGTCGTCCTGGACTATCCGATCGAAATCTCCCCACTCGCTAAGCGCAAGCCCGAGGCGGAAGGTCTTGTCGAACGGTTTGAGCTGTTCATCGGCGGGATGGAGATCGCCAATGCGTTCACCGAGTTGAACGACCCGCTCGACCAACGTACCCGGTTCGAGGAGCAGGAGCGGTTACAGGCCGCTGGTGATGATGAGGCCCAGCGTCTCGATGAGGATTTTCTGTTTGCACTGGAGCACGGGATGCCCCCCGCCGGAGGGATCGGGATCGGGATCGATCGAATGGCAATGCTTCTCACTGATTCGCGCTCGATCCGCGACGTCATCCTCTTCCCAACCCTGCGAGGCAAACGGGGAACGTGATGCACATCTTGGCGCGGCTGGTAAGCCGACTGGACCGCATCGTCGACGCACTGATACGGTGGGATGAAGAGACCCTGCGTGCGATCAGCGAACACCAGATATTAAAGCCTTTATCAACGCTGTTCATCACGGCGACGTACCTTGGGGACGGATATCTGTGGGGAATGATTGCCCTGGGCTTAATCATGTTCGGAGGACCGACCGACCGGGCGTACGTCCTGATCGGGCTCAGTGTGATGATCGTCAACATCGCAATCTTCCGCATGTTCAAACTTCTGTTCGCTCGCCCGCGACCACTCTTGGCGCCAACCACCTGCCGCTCCCGGTTCATCGACACTTATGCTTTCCCGTCGGGGCATGCCACGACATCATTCGCCATTGCGTGGGTGATCTTCACCTATTACCCACACCCGCTCATTCAGTTTTCCGTCTATCTTGCTGCGACTACGATCGCCATCTCCCGTGTATACGTAAAGGAGCATTACCCGCTCGATATTGTCTTTGGGGCGATCCTCGGATCTCTCACCTCTATCTACCTTCTTCCGCTCTTTGAGCGATTACTCCTTTGACAATGCGGTTTACCTCATTTATAATCGTTACGAGCTTTACTGTGGGACCAAATATCAAGGAGAGTGTACATGAAACGGCATATTTCCAAGCGTGCGGCCGGTGTGAAACGTTCTACGATCCGCGAACTACTCAAGCTGACCGAGAAGCCGGAAATCATCTCGTTCGCCGGCGGCCTTCCCGCCCCGGAGACCTTCCCGCACAACGAGCTGGCCGAGATTGCGGCCGATGAGTTACGCGGGCACTATAAGAATGTCCTACAGTACGGTCTGGCCGAAGGAAGCCGAACCCTGCGCCGTGCAGTAATCGACTGGCTACAGCCGCACGAATTAGCGCCGACCCTTGATCAACTTCTAGTAACAACCGCATCCCAACAGGGATTAGACCTGATCGCCAAGGCGTTCCTCGATCCGGGCGACGTCATCTTCTGCGAGGCTCCGACCTATCTGGCAGCTTTACAAACATTCACCCTGTTCCAAGCGGAGAAAATCGGGATCCCACTGGACGACGACGGGATGAACCTTGATATCCTCGAGGAAGAGATCGCCGCCGCCAAACGCGCCGGGAAGACTACAAAAGCGATCTACGTTATCCCGGATTTTCAGAATCCGACCGGGATCACACTGTCGCTCGAAAAACGCAAGCGGCTACTCAAGATTGCCCAACAAGCGGACCTTCTGATCTTCGAAGACAACCCCTACGGGCAGTTGCGTTTTGAAGGAGAATCGATCGCCTCAATCTACAGTATGGACACGGAGGGGCGCGTGATCATGCTCTTCACCTTCTCCAAAGTACTCGCCGCCGGGATGCGTCTGGCGGTCTTGTTCGCCAATGACGCGGACCTGATGGAGATCCTCGTGCGGGTGAAACAGGCGAGCGACCTGTGCACCTCCAAGCTGACACAGCACATAGCTGCTCGCTACATCACGGAGTACAAGATGGAGGAGCACCTGGAGCAGATAAGGGAGTGCTATCACATCAAACGGAACGCGATGCTCGCTGCATTGGAGAAATACATGCCAGTGGAGGACGGGGTCAGTTGGACACGCCCTGACGGCGGCCTTTTCCTGTGGGTCCGTCTCCCCGAGAGGATTGACACCGAAGAGATGTTCCCCCGTGCGATCGACAAGGAAGTGGCCTATGTCATTGGGAGCGCCTTCTACCCGGACGGTGGTCGGCAGGGACGAAACGAGATGCGCCTCTCCTTCTCACTGAACACGCCAGAGGAGATTGAGGAAGGGATCAGACGGCTCTCCGAGGTCGTGCGCGAGGAGATCGCTGCCAAACGCGTCGGGCTCGCCGCGGTATAACGCGGCCCCCCTCTCTTTGGGACCAGCCCTTCGCTTCCAACGTTCCAGCTGCAGATTGCAGCGCCAGGGGGGCTGAGCTGAAGCGCTTTATACAGCGTTGATCTTACAATTCAGTAGTTAGGGAGAGAGGCTTGCGGGGTGCCCATCATTTATGATCGGAGGTTGTACGATGAAAACCTTGGGCTACTGGAACGCAATCCGTGCCCTACATGGAAGCGCTGGATCATCCCCTTTCATCAGGGTGACGAAACAGGCTGTTACACAGACCGCTTCTCCTTGCAGAACAGAAGCTTTCACCACCAAGAACGCTGAGTACTCAGAGAGTGGAACGAGATCATTAATGCTTCATCTCAGCGATCTTTGCGCTCCTGGGGGGTGCAGTAAACCCCTCT
>JAJOKK010000143.1 GCA_021129875.1 Candidatus Bipolaricaulota bacterium | reverse complement strand
TCGGCTACTGCACCCCCCGAGACGGTGAAAGCTTCTGTTCTGCAAGGAGAAGAGATTTGTGTAGCATCCTGTTATGTTGCACAAGCAAGGCCGGGGGCCGGTAGTTGACGGATCATCCTACTTGATCTGTTGGTTTGAAGAACGGTGCAAGGGCGATTATCCTTAATGCTGGGTATCAGGTATCCGGTAGAAGTTGGCAAGATCGGCAAGTTGCCGAGCCCTTGTAATTGATCGCTAATAACCTTGAAGAATGGGGGATAGAATGTTTGATTCCTTAACGAACAAGTTGAACACCGTCTTCTCGCGCCTGCGAGGGAAAGGGAAACTCTCTGAGGCGGACGTAACCGCTGGGCTGCGCGAGATCCGCCTTGCCCTGCTCGAGGCCGATGTAAATTACAAGGTCGTCAAGGAACTGACCGGGCATATCCGCGAGCGCGCGGTGGGAGAGGAGGTCTTGCAGAGCCTCTCCCCGGGACAGCAGGTCGTGAAGATTGTGCGCGATGAGCTCATCTCTCTGATGGGGGGAGAGCATGCCGGTCTCTCCCTAGACCGGCGTCCGTCGGTGATCATGCTCGTCGGGTTGCAGGGGTCGGGAAAGACGACCAGCGCGGCGAAGCTCGCGCTGAAGCTGAAGAAGGAAGGGCGTAGACCCGTGCTGGTAGCGGTCGATGTCTACCGTCCTGCAGCGGTGACCCAACTTAAGACCTTGGGAGAGAGTTTGGATGTCCCGGTCCGCTTTGACGAGGGCCGGACCCCGGTGAAGATCGCTGCGGCGGCACGCGAATGGAGCGAAGAAAATCTGTACGACGTTGTCATCATCGACACTGCGGGGCGCTTGCAGATCGATAAAGAGATGATGTCCGAGCTACAGGAGATAAAGGCGGCCGTATCTCCTGATGAAATCCTCCTTGTCGCCGACGCGATGACCGGGCAAGAGGCGGTGAGCATCGCCGTAACCTTCGATGAGAGGATCGATCTTACCGGAGTGATCCTGACTAAACTCGATGGTGACGCACGTGGCGGAGCAGCCCTTTCCATTCGCCGGATAACCGGCCGGCCGATCAAATTTGTCGGAGTAGGAGAGAAGCTCCCCGATCTGGAACCGTTCCATCCGGAGCGGATGGCCGACAGGATCCTGGGGATGGGGGACGTCCTCTCGCTGATCGAGCAGGCCGAAGCAACACTCGACCAGGACAAAGCCGAACGTCTCGCCCAGCGGATTAAGAAGAACCAGTTCACCCTGCAGGATTTTCTGGAGCAGCTCGAGGAGATGCAAAAGCTGGGCCCTCTTTCCGGTATTCTGGACAAGCTCCCCGGTGCGGCGAAACTCAAAGGTGATACCGCGGTCGACGAGAGTGAGATCGGTCGGTCACTGGCGATCATCCGAGCGATGACATTGGAAGAGCGGCTGCAACCGTCTATAATTGGCGGAAGTCGGAAGAAGAGGATCGCCCGGGGAAGCGGGAACAAGGTGAGGGATGTCAATCGAGTTCTTGGTCGGTTCAAGGAATCAAAAAAAGCGCTCAAGCTGATGACCGGCCGGCGGGGCAAGGGCCGCTCCCCACTCGATATTCTTGGGGTGTGAAAGGAAGCTATATAGCTTTCAGCTACGAAGCAAAATAGGGCAAGCTTCACGCACCGCTGAGAACGCGGAGCACGCAGAGAGTGGAATTGGAACCTTAATGTTTGATCTCAGCGCTCCTGGGGGGTGCAGTAAACCCCTCTTCGGCTACTACACCCCCCGAGCGGTAAAATACTTGAAACTAGAAGGCTAGGATTGAAGACGAGCAGTGGATGGGTTTTATGCAACAGGCTCATTCACTCGCTTAATTTCCCTGCGATCTCCGCAGTGCAAAGGGAACCCTCAATAGGGTACTATTAGGGCTTGACGCTATCTAGCAGTTAGCTGATTGCTGAAAGCTGATCGCTGAAGGCTAATACAAGACGAGGTGAAAGAATGGCAGCGAAGATCAGGTTAAAGAAAGTAGGACGAAAAGGACAGCCCTCCTACCGGGTGGTCGTCCTCGATGGGCGCAAACCACGCGATGCAAAAGTGGTCGCCGACCTTGGGCACTACGATCCGAAGACAAACCCGGCGACCTACACGATCGATAACGAGACGGCACTTAAGTGGCTGCTCGATGGGGCGAAGGCGACAAAGGCCGCTCGTAACATCCTCTCTCGTGCCGGCGTGATGGCCACCTGGAACGAAGAGAGGTACCGGAAGGACTAAGGAGAAAGAGTGCTCTACCGCCTTTGCCTGTTCCTTGTCCGCGCGATCGTCGCCGATCCGGATGCGGTGCGTATCGACCGCATCGAGACGGAGAAGGTCGACATCTTCTTCCTTCATGTGGGGAAAGGGGATCGTGGGAGGGTGTTGGGCCGGGCCGGACGAACGATCGGGGCGCTTAGGACCCTTCTCGACGGGGTCGCTGCCCGCATCGATCGGGAGATCGTTGTCGAGATACGCGACTGATCAGACGATGCGTTTCGATATCTTGTCGATCTTTCCGGAGGCGTTCCCCGGGTTTCTCTCATTGGGAATCATTGGTCAGGCTGTGGAGAAGGGACTGATCGAGGTCCATCTTCACAACCTGCGCGACTTTACCGACGATCCGCACCGTACGGTCGACGATCGCCCGTACGGCGGGGGGGCGGGGATGGTGATGAAGGTGGCGCCATTCGTACGCGGGATCGAGGCGATAGCTGGGGTCAGATCTTGTTTCTTGCATTGTGACCGCGAGAGTCCTGAAATAATGGACAATGGTGCAACGCAAAAAACAAGGCCTGACCCGAAACAGTGTACGATCCTCCTCTCTTCGCAGGGGCGACTGTTCACGCAGGGCGATGCGCTTCGTCTGGCCGGATTCGACCGGCTCCTCCTCTTGTGTGCGCGCTACGAAGGGGTCGATGAGCGGTTGGTCTCATTCGTCGATGAGGAGATCTCGATCGGCGACTACGTATTGACTGGAGGAGAGCTTGCCGCATCGGTTATCGTTGAGGCGACCGCTCGGATGGTCCCTGGAGTCGTCGGCCGGTTTGAGTCGGTGGAGAGTGATTCCTTCTTCAACAAGAAACGTCTGGGGCCGCCGCAGTACACCCGCCCGCCAAGCTTTCGCGGTCTCACCGTACCTGAGGCGCTCCTATCGGGCGACCACGCAAAGATCGAGGCGCTTCGCGAGAGACGAGCGTGGGAGAAGACAGTGCAAAACAGGCCCGACCTTCTCGGACTCCATCTTGACAGGGATTTGAGCGATGGGTAATCTGTACGTTGGCTTGTTGCACTTCCCGATGTTGAACCGTTGCGGCGAGATTGTAGCGACGGCGACGACATCGCTCGATGTGCACGATATCGCACGTACAGCGCGTACCTACGGGGTGGCCCGCTACTTCGTGATCACGCCGCTGCCGTCGCAGCGGCAGATCGGTCAGCGGATCTGCGGGTTCTGGACCGAGGGGGAGCGTGCGATGGAGAAGAGCAACCGCGGCGAAGCGCTGGAGATCGTGGCTGTCGCCGCAGATCTCGAAGAGACGCTCGTCTGGATCGGCGAGGCGGAAGGCGCCTCCCCTCTCCTCGTTGCTACATCGGCGAGACAGGAAGGGGAGAGGCATATTGCTTATGCCGATCTGAAGCGAAAGATCCGGGATGAAGAGAGACCGGTATACATCCTGTTCGGCACGGGATGGGGGATGGTTACAGAACTGATCGATACCTGTGATCGGATCCTCCCACCGGTCATGCCAGAGAGCGATTTTAACCACCTGTCGGTCCGCGCGGCCGCGGCGATCATCCTCGATCGGGTGGCAGGAGAGAGCGAGTAGGAGGAATGGAATGGACAACATCTTAAGGGCTGTGGAGAAAGAGCATCTACAAGAGCGGGGGGAGTTCTCCTCCGGCGACATCGTTAGGATCCACGAGCGTATTTCCGAAGGGGCCAAGGAGCGGATCCAGGTCTTCGAGGGGATCGTGCTCAAACGGAGCGGACCAGGGACACGCGAGATGGTGACCGTGCGCAAGATATCCTCGGGGATCGGCGTGGAAAAGACCTACCCCGTCCACTCACCGAAGATCGAGAAGATCGAGCTGGTGAAGAAATACCACATTCGCCAAGCAAAGCCTTACTATCTGCGCCGTCTGCGCCGCATCCGCTGATGAAGATCGCAGCCGATTTGCTGTTCAGCCCTCTTAAGCTTTTGGGAAAGCAGCTTGCCGGCATAAGTGTTTTACCGAGGAGCGCACTTAGACAGGGACCTGGTATCTGGTGAACACAGTCTGTGCCTAGCTCACTCCGCGGAAAGATCTTGTGTGTTTCATAGGAGGAAGGGGCGTTGATTCGAAAAAGAAAGAAGGAGAAGAGACCGGCATTAATTCTGCGGCTTGTCCGCTGTTGCAAGTGGAATCCCGGTCGTGTTGCCTCTGTGATCCTTGAGTGGATCGAGACCTTAGCCGTTGCCGGCCTTCTCGCCTTCCTGGTGATGAGCTTTGTTACTGTACGGATGCATGTGCCGACCGGATCGATGATTCCGGCAATCGTCCCCCATGACTCCTTTTTCGTCGATCGGATCTCCTTCCGCTTCCGCGACCCTGTTCCCGGGGATATAATCGTCTTCTGGCACACTGATGCGGTCATGGTGGAGAGCGTGACGAGCGGCTCCATTGCCGAGCGGGTCGGGATCGACGAGGTTCGCCGCGAGCCTAGGGCGAGGCTGATCCACATCAACCGCGAGCCGATCCGTACCGCCGCTGACGCCGACGCGATTATCGCCGCTCTTCCCATTGGGACCGAGATCAACCTTGGCTTTACCCACTTTCCATTGTTTTCTATGGGAGACAAACAAGAGGGGATGAATAGTCTGTCTGACTTTGGTATCGACCTACGTGAGAATAGGGAGCGCTTTGTCAAGCGGCTGATCGCCGTCGGAGGGCAGACCGTCCAGATTAAGGGCGGGGCAGTCTACACCGACGGGGTACGGCTGGAAGGGGAACGGTTCGACCGGCTCTATACCATCGACCACCCGCGGATGCGCTACGGGATCGAGCCGACTCTCGTCCCCGAGGGAAAGATGTTCGTCCTTGGCGACAACACCAACAACTCTTCGGACTCCCGTTTCTGGGGATTCGTCGATGAGCGCGACTTCATCGGGGCACCATTCTTCCGGGTTTGGCCGTTCGCCCGTTTCGGCCCGATGAACAGGTACTTCGGCTCGTAACCATCTTGCCCCGTTCCCTGAAGAGACAGGCGTTCTTTCGGTGTTTCGCCTTCCTGGTCCGGATATACGGTTCTGCCGAGCAGCATCTTTGTGGAGATGTTCGTCCTCCTTTATTGTCGTCTTCGCCGCAGGTTCGCAAGGCGGTAGGGTGCTGTCTCTGTTCCTAAAACTCAGAATATTAGGAGGCACTGGATGATCTTAGTATGCGACATCGGCAATACGAACATCGTACTCGGCCTTTTCGCCGGCGACGACCTTGTTGAACAGTGGCGGCTGACCACCCGGATAGACCGTACCGCGGATGAGCTCGGCCTGTTCATCCGCAGTCTCCTTGTCGGAGTCAATGTTGATCCGCGGCAAGTAGAAGGGGTTCTTGTCTCGTCGGTTGTGCCGCAGATGAACGGCAAGTTCATTGCAGCGGCGGAGAAATACCTGCAGAATACGCCTAAATTTCTCACTGCGGACTCCGCCTGTATGGCGATAGACGTGGATGATCCGACAACGGTCGGTCCCGACAGGATAGCCAATACGACCGCCGGGTTTGAGATCTACGGCGGTCCGCTTCTGATCATCGACTTTGGCACCGCTGTTACCTTCGATCTGGTGTCGGAGGAGGGCGTCTTTGTCGGCGGGGCGATCGCGCCGGAGATGAGCCTTGCCGCCGCCGCCCTCATCCAGCACGCCGCGCTCCTTCCAGAGGTCGATCTTACGTTGCCGGAGAGCGTAATCGCCAAGAACACGAAGACGAACATCCAAGCCGGTGTTCTCCTCGGGTTCATCGACCTTGTCAGCGGGTTGATCGAACGGTTCAAGCGGGAGTATCGCTCGGACCTCAAGGTGGTAGCCACCGGGGGAAAGGGCGAGCTGTTCTTCCGGAACATTGAAGCGATTGAGGAATACGATCCATTCCTCACTCTACGGGGGATCATGATCTCCTGGTCAAAAGAAGGTTGCCGACAGAGCGAGCAGGGAGATAGAGCAGGATGAGCGCCAAGTAGGTCTCCGACGTGGTGGTCGCTACAACGCAAGTGATCATTTCGTCCTAAGTTTGGCTCTTTTACAAGATAGCCGATCATACGTATCCAGTAAACCCATCCCATATTTCAGCCACAGCATGGAGGCTGTGTAAGCCTTTTCTGCTGCTCGTCGTTAAACTCGGTTGCGAAGCAAGGCCGGAGGCCAACCCGTAGTTTCAAGCATTTTACCGCTCGGGGGGTGTAGTATCCCGGGAAGAATTTGGCTCTTCGTCGTTTTAAGTGGGTAACGGTTTCTAATTCACATGCGCACGAGGTGAGAATTGATGTCTTGTTC
>JAJOKK010000103.1 GCA_021129875.1 Candidatus Bipolaricaulota bacterium | reverse complement strand
AATGCTTGAAACTAGGGGGTGGCCTCCGGCCTTGCTTCGCAACCGAGATTGAAGAGGAGCAGCGGATGGGGTTTACGCAACAGGTCCTCTAGCTCCCGGCGAAACAAAAGGCATATCTGCCGGCCGTGCAGGCGCAGCAGATATGCCTTTCAGGCTATTAACGGTTCAAAGACCAGTGCATCTTACTGCCACTATCCGTGATCCGTGATCTTCGGAAGGACCTCTACAACAGGTTATTGCACAGCTGATTTCTCGATCTCCATCTTCGAAAGGACGAGGCCGGTGAGGAGTTTTGGGTAGAAATCGGTCGACTTCTGCGGCATCTTCTCCCCGTGGTCGGCTACGCGGATCACTTCGTCGGCGGTTGTGGCGTTCATCAGGAAGAAGATCTGCTCCCGCCCTTCATCGACCATCGTTGCTCCATGTTCGCTGTCGATGGTGTAAGTTACGTTCCGCTGTTCCGCAAGCGCTTGCGCGTCGACCCCCAAAAGCCGCTCGAGTATCGCTGCGTGGAGGATCGACACATCGAGCCGCTTGTAGTCGGACGATAGGTCGCCGGAGACCCGGTTGTCCATGGTCGCTTCGTCGCGTAGTCGGAGCGTTGCGTAGATCCCGCCTGTGTAACAACCAAAGGTGTGGTGAGCAGCGCCGGCACTGACTGCGGCGGTCATCTTCTGTAATGAGCTGTAACGTTCCACTGCGAAATCCTCCCCGGCTTTTGCCAGGAATTCTGCGGCATCATACTGTTCGATGCCGTGGACGAGCCGGTGGATCGGACGGACGGACATCCCGGGTTCGGCGATGTTGAACAGGGTCATCATCCGGTATCCGAACGACTCTGGTGCTGTTTCTCTCCACCCCTTCTCCTCGCATTCGGCCATGAAATTGACGGCCGTCTCGTAGCGATGATGGCCGTCGGCGATGTAGAGGTCCTTCGCCGCCAGAGAGGCCTGCACGGTCTGGATGACGGCGGGATCGGTGATCGGCCAGACACGGTGAATGTTCCCGTCGGCATCGACCGCTTCGATCTTCGGAGAAACGCCTTCGATTGCGACAGCGAGTGCTTCTTCCGCCTTACGCAAACTATCGGAATAGAGCATGAAGATCTGACCGAAATTAGCCTCGGTCGCCCGCATCAACCGCAGACGATCCTCTTTCGGCCCTTTGAGGGTCTTCTCGTGGGCATGCACCTTATCTGGTTCGAGCCTGCCGAGGGCGACGAACCCTTTGCGTACGAGCCGCTCTCCGGCGAAGGTGTACTCCTGATGATAGACGTAGATAGCGGGCGTCTCATCGCGCACGAGGACCCCCTCTTGCAGCCATGCAGCTAAGTATTTGGCAGCACGGGTGTAGACGTCCCCGCCGTTCATACCGGAGGGCTGCTTCCCCTTGATGATCCGGACGATGTTGTGCGGGTCCCTATCGTAACAGAGATCTTGTACGGTCGCGTAGATGCGATCGTACGGCGGGGTGACGACATTGCTCATATCAGTGATCTTATCAGGGTTGTAGCGGATACCTCGGAACGGGATGATCTGTGCCATTCTTTCCTCCTAGTGGCTCTTGGCGAACTCGATGACGATCGAGGCTGCTTCTGCCCCGACCCGTGCTTGCGCTTCTACTGTGGCGGCGCCGATGTGCGGGGTGAGGGAAAGGTTCTCCTGGGCGAACAGCGCGTCGGCAGTATTCGGCGGCTCGGCAGAGAAGACGTCGAGCGCCGCGCCGGCGACCTTTCCGCTGGCAAGTGCAGCAGCAAGGGCCGCCTCGTCGATCACCCCACCGCGAGCGCAGTTGACGATCCGCACACCGTCCTGCATCATCGCAATCTCAGCCGCACCGATCGTCGGGCCGACCTTCGGGTCAAACGGGATGTGGAGCGAGATGAACGCGCTCTTGGTCAAGAGATCCTCGAACGGGACCATCGTTACGATCTCGGGGAGAGGACTCTTTTCGACGAACTTGTCGAACGCGATCACGTGCATCCCCAGGGCATGAGCCTTACAGGCAAGGGATTGCCCGATGCGGCCGATCCCCACGACTCCGAACGTCTTCCCGTCGATCTCCACCCCTTTAAGCTTCTTCTTCTCCCACTTCCCGTCCTTCATCGACACCGTTCCCCGCCCGATGTGACGGGCAAGCGAGAGGATATGCCCGAGGGCCAGTTCGGCGACCGAGTTCGAGCTTGCAGCGGGGGTGTTCCGCACCGCGATCCCTTTCTCTTGCGCGTATTCAACATCGACATTATCAAGGCCGACCCCGGCGCGGACGATCAGTTTGAGGTTCGTCCCAGCATCGATGATCTCCGCACGCACCTTGGTCGCACTGCGGATGACGATCGCATCGTAGCTCGCAATCCCACCCTTCAACTGTTCGACTGAGAGTTCGGTCTTCTCATCGACTGTAAGGCCGCCCTTGCGCATCGCAGCGACCGCGCTCTCCGCCAACGGGTCCGATACAAGCACTTTAAATGTCATCTCTAAATCTCCTTTACAGGTTGAGGATCGTCTCGATCGCTTTCAGCAGCCCTTCGGCCTCGTCGATCTGTGTATCCCCCATGTGAGCGATGCGGAATGTTTTCCCCTTAAGATCTCCGTACCCATTGGCAATCCGCAGGTTGTAGTCATCTGCGAGCGACCTGATCAGCCCGGCGACGTCGATCTCGCCGGTGTTCTTGACGCAGGTGAGCGTCGGTGACCAGTGCCCTTCCTCAGGGAAGATATCGAAATGTTTCTTCGCCCACGCCTGCACGATCTTCGCCATCTGTTCATGGCGGGCGAAGCGCTCGTCCAAACCCTCTTCCAGCATGTCGGAAAGCTGGGCATTGAGTGCGTACATGTGCGGGATTGATGGGGTTGACGGGGTCTGATTCTTCTTATGGGACTTGTACATCGCCGGCAGGCTAAAGTAGTAACTGCGAGGGGGGACCGCTTCTGCTCGGGCGAGCGCCCGTTCGCTCACCGCGGCGACAGCAAAGCCGGCAGGAAGGGCGAACGCCTTTTGCACGCCAGCGAGGACAAAATCAAGGTTCCATAGGTCTGTTTCGATCTTTACCCCGGCCATCCCGCTCACCGCGTCGATAAGGAGGAAGACGTCGGGATAGCGATCGACTACCTTGGCGATCTCCTTCACCGGGTTGACAAGCCCTGTGGAGGTCTCGTTCATAACGAGAGTCACCGCGTCGTACTTCCCGGTTGCGAGTTGCTCGTCGACCATCTCCGGCTTGATCGCTCTATCCCAGGCGATCGAGAACGCATCGCAGGGGACCCCGTTTCCCACAGCGATCTCGTGCCACCGCTTGGAAAAAGCGCCGTTGACCAGGTTCAAGCAGCGCTTAGCAACGAGGTTTGTCACTGCAGACTCCATCGCCCCGGTTGAGGAAGAAGTGAAGAGCAAAACCGGGGCTTTCGTGTAGAGAAGCTGCTGTAGTTTCGGCTGAATCTCGGCGTAGAGACTGGAGAACTCCGGTGAACGGTGGTGGACCTGAGGGGTGGCTAATTCTTTAAGGATGCCGGCACGTACCTCGGTCGGCCCTGGGGTGAATAATCGCTTGTGCATAGTTACCTCCATGGTGTTGGTAAGGCTGTCAGACTGACTTTAACACGATTGCTTCGGTCTTTCAATCCGCGCCGCTTACCACCGTTAAGGAAGGGCACATTTCACACCGCAGTTCCTCAGGGTATCATTGTGGGTATGGGGTGAAGGAGGGAAGATGGGTATCGGCTACATCGTGTTTCTGATACTTGTTGTCGTTCTAGGGTGGACGGCGTTGACCTATAACCGCCTAGTCAAGCTACAGGTGCGCATGGAGGAGTCGTGGCACACGATTAACGTGCAGCTCAAGCAGCGCTGGGATCTGATCCCAAATCTGGTGGAGACGGTCAAGGGATACGCCGCGCATGAAAGAGGGGTCTTCGAGCGGGTGACCCTTGCCCGCACGCAGGCGATCAGCGCCTCCTCCCCTCAGGAACAGGCGGTCGCCGAAGAAAGGTTAAAGGGCGCACTCAAGTCACTCTGCGCCGTGGTGGAGGACTACCCTCAACTCAAGGTGAACGAGAACTTCCTCGAGCTGCAACAGACCATGGAACAGGTCGAGGATGCGGTCCAACGTGCGCGTGTCTGCTACAACGCAGTGGTGCGCGATCTGAACACCAGCATCCGTATCTTCCCGCGGAGCATCATCGTCAACCTCTTCGGTTTCAAGGAGCGGGAGTTCTACGCCCTCCCCGGGGAAGAAGAACGGGGAGCGCCAAAAGTACGGCTCTGATGCGAAAAAACATGCGTTTTTCGCAGCTTGCTCGCCGGCCTTGCCCGCGCCGCCGCGGCGAGCTTGCGGATCACCAATTTCGATGTACAGAGCGTACTCGACGAGGAAGGGGGCTGCATATCGAAGAGGCGGTCTCTGTTTACTACACCCCCCGATACGGTGAAAGCTTCTGCTGTGCCTCCGGTCTTGCCTAGCAACACATAAGGAGAAGAAGTTTGTGTAACAGCCTGATCAATATTTCTAATCCCGTAGAGTCAACCCACCGAAGAATTCACGTAAAAGGGAGTTTCCCGGGATGGTTTCCCCGTGGTACGGTTCGAACCACTTAAGGAACGCAAGGAGACGCTCGGCCTCGATCCGCGGCTGCTCCTGCCTGACTTGCAACAAGAGCGGTTCGGCCAGCGGCTTCAATACCGCCAGTTCGTAAACCAACGCGGAGTTAAACATCACGTCGGCCTGTTCCTGATAAGGGAAGATGTTCTGTTTCTCCCCGGCCCGCACGTTCTCCCACATCATGATAGTGCTCTGTGCATCATAGCCACGGTAGACTACATCGCGCACAATGCGGCGGATGAGGCGGGTATCGGTCGTCGGAACTCGGTTGTGGCTGTCCAGGTTTAGCTGCGTCAGGGCCGAGACAAAGATGCGAAAACTCGTCCCCTGATGGAAGTTCTTCATCAGCTGTGGATTCAGTCCGTGGATTCCTTCTACGATCAGAATCTGATCCGGCTTCAGCTGCACGGTCGGCCCGACTTCACGTTTCCCGGTTCTGAAGTTGTACTGCGGAAGAGAGACCTTTTTCCCCTGCAGCAGGTCGGCGAGCTGCCCTTCAAGGAACGGAGCGTCGAGCGCAGCGAAGGAGTCAAAGTCGATCTCTTCTCCTTCCTTCCGCAAGAGCTCCCGCGGGAGGAAGTAGTGGTCCATCGCCAGAGGGTACGGGTGGATGCCGTTCGCAAGAAGCTGTACTGCCAGGCGTTTGGAAAAGGTCGTCTTCCCCGAGGAAGAGGGGCCGGCGATGAAGACAAGCCGGTGGTCCTTATCATGGCGTCCCGCCAAGGCGGAGGCGATCCCGGCGATCCTTTGCTCGTGGAGCGCCTCGGAGACGAGGATCACCTCCTCGATCCGTTGCGAGCGGATCGCTTCGTTCAGCGCACTAACATCACGAACACCTACTACGTCGAGCCACTTCCCATACTCGCTGAACACCTCACACAGTGCGGTAAATTTTGGCGCAGGGAGAAGCGTCGTCGGGCTCTCCCGTCGCGGAAACCGCAGGACAAATCCGTCGGAGAAAGGCTCAAGCGCGAATGTTCGCAAAAGACCGGTCGAAGGAACCATGTACCCGTAGAAGTAATCCAGGAATCCATCCAGGGAGTAGAAATTAATGTGGTCCTCAGAGAAGCCCGTCAACAGCCGCGCTTTGCCCTCGTCACCGCGGGCAGCGAAGACCTCTTTAACCTCAGCCACGGAGAGCCTACGCCGTTCGATCGGCCGATCCGCGGCAACAATCTCCTGCATCCTCGCTTTAATACGGGAGAGCTCTTCATCGGTGAACGGTTCCCTCTCCTCGACCCGGCAGAAATAACCACCGTGAGGGACGGAATAATCGATGATCAGTCGCGCATCAGGGAAAAGGTCGTGTACCGATACGATCAGGAGGAAGGAGAGACTGCGGCAGTAGATCCGCATTCCATCCGAATCGGAGAGGAAGACAGGCTTTGCGGTAATATCTCTCTCCACCGGTCGGAAAAGCTCGCAGAGTTCTCCCTGTACGACCGCAGCAACGGGCGGATTATCAGAATCCGTAAAAGCGACTTGGAAGAACTTGACGAGCGGTGTCCCGCGTTTCCCCTCAAATACACGATCGTCGGGCAGATGCACCTGCACGGTTGTACGCGCACACGCCAGTCTGATTGGTTGCTGTTCTTTGGTCATCGCTATCTCCCTTAAAAGGACTTTACCGTAGCGGAACTTTACCGCGAATGGAGTTTCGTAGCAACCATGAATTACCGCGAGTGTGGCCGCCGAGCAGAGATAGCGTGTCCGCTTCATATTGAATATTCAGCTGCTGCTTACCATGTTGCCGCGCGCGGTAACGCGCGGCCGGAGATCTTTCGCGATGAGAGCGCCTACCAGAGGTTATTGCAGCAGTTGCGCCTCGACCAAGAGGGCCATGTGCTCGTAATCCATATGTATGTGCTGATGAGAAACCATTATCATTTCAGGCTGTTGCATAACCCTCTTCTCCTTGCAGAACAGAAGCTTTCACCGTCT
>JAJOKK010000005.1 GCA_021129875.1 Candidatus Bipolaricaulota bacterium | reverse complement strand
CAACTGTTCCAACGTCCCTTCTTGTGCCTCGCGGACCATTTTCAGGGCGAACTCGATATAGGCGAAGGCAGCGAAGGTGAAGACTAAAAAACCGACTACGATTGCGTCCAGGGTGTCACCGAATCCTGGCACGCCGCCACCCAGAGCACGCGCACCAAAGAAGATAAGCAGGAAAAGCATGAACATAGTGCTGAGTGCTGCGATGGTATTGAACAGGTAGCGTTTCCTCAGGATAAATTACTGTTTCAGAATCGCCTTGAAGAGCACCATGTATCTCAATTCTTGCCCCTTTACACGATGTTAAGGAAAATTTCCTCCATGCGGCTTCCTTACGAGCAATCAATCTTATGCGGCTGTCTCCCGCTTTCAAGATGTCCATCGCCCGCATAGTTATAATGCCCTTCTACCTAATCACAAAGATGTGCCCTTCACCCATTCCTATTGCCCCCTTTGTGTAGTATAGCGTGCCGCTGCTACTGGGGACAAGATCGGGGTGCAGCATCGCGGTCTATCGTTCCTGTTTCTTGACTGGAACTTCCTGCAATCCTCTTCTGCATATGGTGTGCGCCTGTAAAACCAGCTCTTCTCGTCAGAAAACCAAATTTTATAGTTTTGACTACCGTAAACCCAGACTTTTCATACAGTCCCCGCGCGGATAGATTCGTATCCACAACATCGAGAGATAGCAGTGCGAACCCCTGTTGGGCGGCAAACTGCTCAACCCTGTGCAGCAGATCTTTGCCGACCCCTTGCCCGCGCACTTCTTTTGCCACAGCCAGGTATGCAATCCGCAATTCATCCTTCAAGATCCTCCGCTCGAGATTCAATGCCAGGTAGTAGAACAGGGCTTTCACCGGATTGACGTGTTTTAGTAATTCTCTCAGCTGGAAGTGGAGAAACTTGCCCGATCGCGTTGCCACCCCGACGACTCCCACTAGTTTGTTGCCGCGGTAGGCGAAGAATGAGTGCTCGATGACGAGTGAATTCAGCGCGGCTTTACCCCAGACCTCTCTCCGCAGACCGAGCGCAGCCATCTTTGGCTCGAAGGCATCGTACAGGAGCCCGGCAATGTCGCTGATGTGCCCATCATTACCGGCACTCCCTTTTTCGATGCGGATATTCTGCTCAATCATAGAGATCACTCGCAATCATACGCTGCCGACAGCGCTACGCTTCGGAAAGGACGAATAGGAGTTGGCCTTCCTTAACCGTCTCGTTGAGGGAGATGCAGACCTCTTCGATCCGTGCGGAGAACGGTGCGATGATTGCGTTTTCCATCTTCATCGCTTCGATGTTAGCAAGCTCGGTGCCTTTGCTCACAGTATCGCCCACTGCAAGGCCGTTCTGTCCGGGGCCGCCGAGTCGCCAGACGATCCCGTTTATCGGGGTGCCGATCTGCGATGCGCCGGTCGCCATCCGTGTTTTGTTCTTCGCCCCCCCGCTCTTCCCCTCTGTCTGCGGTGCGTCGACTGTATAGACTCTCATCTTGTTGTCGACCCGCAGTACGACCGGGAAGGTACCGTCGTGCTCGGCGCCGATCGATACGAGCTCTATGCGATGCGGCCTCCCCCCAAGTTCGAACTCAACGCTGTCGCCGGGCCGCCGTAGCCCCGCACGCCAGACGTCGCTCGGTAGGACGAGCGGGGCCTCTCCGTACTCGTCCCTGAAGGCGATCATCGTTAGCGCGTCCTTGGGGTGCATCAGGTAGAGGATGAATTCTTCATCGCTGGGAGAACGGCCCAGGTGCGCCGCCAGCTCGGATCTGAGTTTGGGTAGGTCGTCATCCGTCAATACATCAAGGGGAGAGAGGTCCTTGCGGTCGCGGATCGCCTTTGTCCATTCGCTGCCGAACGCGCTCTGGTAGACCCAGTCAGCTGGCCACCCCATGGGGAGCCGGCCGTAGTTGCCGAGGAGGAGGTTCTTGAAGTCGCCGGGAGCGGTGCTGAACAACCCCAGCAACTCTTGTTGCTCTCCTTCGGTCATCGTGCCGAAGTTTTGCCCTTTCTCTGCGACGAATTTTGTCAGAAGCGCGATTACCTCGTCGACTCCGGCCTGTCCTTTCTCCTTAAAGTAGCGGTTGACGATCCCGCTGCACGTAACCCAGGTGATCTGCGAACCAGGGGTTACGTCGAAGTATTTCACAATCCGATTGTAGAGCGACATGACTTTCAGTATAGCCGGCATCGAAGAGAGGAATCCCCCTTTTTCCGCCTGCTCGAACGAACTGGGGAACGCTCCGCCCGGCATCCTATGTTCGATGACCGAGTGATCAAACCCTTTGAACGGGGATTCGGCCCAGACGTAATGGCCGTTCCATTCGCGCGCTTTCTGCACAGCCAATTCCGCCTGCTCGCGATTGAGATGGACGGGGATACCGGACTCGGTGAGGTAAGCGTCGACCCCAAGAATCGGAGGTTGGCCGTAGAAACGGGTGAGTGAGTCCTCTTCCACATCGAGCAGCTTGGCCCCGGCATGTGCGGCGGCCAACAGGGAGGGGATGGCGAGACCGTCGGTTGTGTGCCGGTGAAACTGGATGACAAGATCGGGATAGGCCTGCTTTATCGCATCGATAAGCTCGCCGATCCGCTTTGGACTGCCCACACCGGCCATATCCTTGATGCACAGGATGATCTCGTCGGTTCCGCCACACAGGTCGACCATATCGCGTACAACGCCGATGTAGTACTCGTTGGTCGTCCAATCGGCTTGAGTATATGAGATCGCCGGCTGAAAGAGCCGCCCGCGCTTCATCACCGCCTCCGCGACCGTGCGCATGTTGCGCACATCGTTCAAGAACGAGAAACAGCGCCACACATCGATGTCTACTGCGGCGACGGCCTGTTCGATCACGTTCTTCGGATAAGGGCGGTACCCCCACAGGTTTGTCTCGCGGATAAGGGTCTGCAGCAGAATGTTCGGCATCTGCTCACGGAGGATTGCGATCTCTTCGAACGGGCTCTCCTGCCTGTTCATGATCCCTACGTGCCATCTCGCTCCGCCGTGACACTCGACGCTGAACAGCCCCATGCGGTCGTAATAAGGGGCGAGGGTTGCCAGATCGATTATCCGGTGGCGGTTCTTGTAGTCCGACTGCCCAGCGTCCCTCATCCCGGTGGAGGTGAGCGCGACCCCGGGAAGCGAGCGCACTCTACTGACTATCTCCTGCGGGCTCATTCCTGGTTTTGCAAAATTGATACATTCCATTTTCAGCTCATCACATCCAGTCTTGCGGGCCAAGGGCCGATATTTTTGCAACGTATTTGGCGATCTGCTGCAGCTTGTCTTCGCCGTCTGTCTCCGTAAACGTGGCGGTGAGTTCATCCATGTGACGGGGGGTCTCCTCGCCCCACGGCTCCTCCATCTCGACCGGCTGTTCGACCGACTGTTCGATGAACCGTTCGATGAACCGGGTCGAGAAATCGCCTTGTTTGAATGTATCGTGCCCAATAAGAGAGAGGAGGAGTGGGGCGAGTGTCTTAACTCCTTCTATCCGTAGGTTGCGCCGCAGTGCGCGGTCCATGATCCGGATTGCGTCCTCCCTGCGCTGTCCGTACGTCATCAGGAGCATGAACAGTGAATCGTAATAGGGCGGGATGTCCGCACCTTCATAGGCGCCCTGATATATTCGCACTCCGGGTCCGTGCGGGACCTCAAGCCGGGAGATCGTCCCGAATGAGGGGTTGAACGTCAGCGGATCCTCAGCGTTGATTCGCGCTTCCAATGCCCAACCGCTCCTGTGGACACCCTCCTGACGGAACGGGATCTCTTTCCCTTCCGCTATATCGAGCATCAGGCTTACAATATCGAGCCCGGTGATCAGTTCGGTCACCCCGTGTTCGACCTGCAAGCGGGTGTTCACCTCGAGAAAGTAGAACTTTTCGACGACCGGATCATAGATGAACTCCACGGTCCCGGCGGAGACATATCCGATCTTGCGCATCAAGCGGACGGCGGTAGCGCAGATCTGCTGCCTGGTCTCCTCGCTCAGACTGGGCGACGGCGCTTCTTCGATCACCTTTTGATTGCGCCGCTGCAGCGTGCACTCACGTTCGAACAGGTGGAGCACGTTTCCGTGTTCATCGGCAACAATCTGAACCTCAATGTGTTTAGCCGGATCGATGCATTTTTCGACGAGCATCTTATCGTCGCCGAACGCCTTCATCGCCTCAGAGGCGGCCTGGGCGAGCGCAAGCTCTAGGTTCTCGCCGTTTGAGACCTTGACCATTCCTTTGCCGCCGCCCCCTGCTGCTGCCTTGATCATGAGCGGATAGGCAATACCTTCCTCGGCGACCCACTGCTCGATCTGCTCTACCCTGGTCACATTGGTAATCCCGGGGATCATCGGTACATCTGCGGTAGCGGCTATATCTTTTGCCGCAATCTTATCCCCCATCGCCTCGATCGCCTGTGGTGGCGGACCTATCCAGACCAGGCCGGCAGCGATCACCATACGGGCAAAATCGCTGTTCTCGGCGAGGAACCCCCACCCAGGATGGATCGCGTCGGCCCCATTGGCGAGCGCAGCGGCGATCAGTCGCTCCTTATTGAGATAGGACTCACTCGCCGACGCCCCCCCGATGTGAACAGAGGCATCGGCCATCGCTACGTGACTCGCCAGCCGGTCCGGACTGCTGTAGACAGCGACAGTAGCGATCTCCCTATCCCTACACGTGTGCATGATCCGGGTTGCGGGCACGCTGCGGTTGGCAATTAGAACCTTTTTAATCTCCTTGTGCATCCTTGGCGACACTCCTTAAGGTAAGACAAGTGGATGCACACGGCGCTTAAGGCACGGCCACCGAACTCTAATCGCCGCCTCAAAAGCTGAGTGCATCCATCGTCCCGCGGTATCAGCCGCTTATTTGAGTGCGACAATCTTAGCAGATGGAAGGGGGAAATTCACCCGTACGTCCGGTACCATCATGGCATGACCCGGGTGATCGATCAGGTGCGCATAGCAGTGGAGGGATCCGCCTCGTTTCAGGAGGCGTGCGCATTGACCGTGGCATTGCTGCGGCGGCATGCCCTGCACTTTGACTGGGTGGGGATCTACCTGCTGGAAGGCGACCTTCTTGACGGCATGGGACGGGCCAGAGGCGACGGAGCACATGCGGATCCCGGTCGGAGAGGGGATCTGCGGCCTGGCCGCCGCCACAGGGGAGACGGTGGTCGTAGACGACGTTAACGCCGCCCCGCGCTACCTGGCCTGCTTCTCGAGGAGGTCGCCCGTCTACTAGCCGGGCTAATTTATCTAAACGGAGGTTGGAATGAGCCGAAAAACCGCAACGTGGCTGAGTCTTGCAATTACAAGCGTGCTCGTAGTCTTGTTGGTAAGTTTCGCAATAACAGGAGTTGCCCCCGGCGGCGAAACAAGCCCGCGCAATATCATCTTCATTCACCCCGATGGAGCTGCGCAATCACACTTTACTGCCGCCAGATTGCTCCATTACGGTCCAGACGGACGATTGGCATGGGATGAGCTTCCCCATGTAGCGATCACCACCGTACATGTGCGTGATAACCTGCAAGCAGGATCGGTCGGTGGAGCGGCCGCGCACTCTACGGGAATAAAAAGTTACTTTGGTATCTTCGGATTCTGCCCGGCAACCGGAGAACCACTTACCACTCTGATGGAAGAAGCACAAGGAGGGGGCTTTGCTGTTGGGCTGATCAATTCCGGCACGATCACTGAGCCGGGAACCGCTCTTTTCGTTGCTCAAGTTAGAGATAGATTCGATCACGCAGCGATAGCACTGCAGGTCTTTGAACAACGACCGGATCTTATCCTCGGTGGAGGAGAACAATGGTTTCTGCCGGAAGGGGTGATGGGACGCCATGGCCCAGGACAAAGGGCCGACGGCAGGAATCTCATCAAGGAATCGATTGCGCTCGGGTATACCGTTGTCTTCACCGCTGACGAGCTTGCGGCCATACCAGAGGATACGACAAAGCTATTGGGGCTCTTTGCTGTGCACCACATCTTCAATGCCTATAGAGAAGAGGATCTGGCAGCGAGAAATCGGCCTCTCTATGTGGAAGGATCGCCGACATTGGCGCAGAAAACAGCTGCGGCCTTACAGGCATTATCCCACAACGGAACAGGATTCTTCCTCGTTATTGAAGAAGAGGGAACAGACAACTTTGCCAATCGAAACAATGCGGAAGGGACGATCGAAGCTACCAAGCGGGCTGATGACGCAATCCGTGTAGCGCTTGATTTCACCCGCGCCGACCAAAACACGCTATTGCTGGTAGCAGCGGACTCTGATGCCGGAGGACTCAATATCATGACCCATCTCCCGTGGCAGCCGATGATCGCAGGCAAATCGCTTCCAGCAAGGATGCCTGGGCGGTGGGGTATCGCAGAAGGAGGGCCGGTCGACGGTGTGGGTGGAACAAGAGGCATTCCGTTTACAACTCCCTGTGGACAGCCATTCGCCATCATCTGGGCCGGCCTGCAGGACTTTGGCGGGGGGACGATCACGCGTGCGTACGGACTCCATGCAGCGCTGGTGGCCGGAACAATCGATAACACTGATATCCACCGTATTATGCGGCTTGCTCTCGGA
>JAJOKK010000151.1 GCA_021129875.1 Candidatus Bipolaricaulota bacterium | reverse complement strand
TCTCAACCTCTCAACTACAGAGGAGATCGCCCCGCCTGTAGTTCTTTTCATTTTGCATTTTATACTTTGCATTTTCCATTCTGCATTGAAATTTGTGTGCGCCGTCTCCCTGAATCGAGCGCGCCACCATCAAGCTGCAGGGTCCTTTACTCACCAGACTCCTTGACGGCGCCGAAGCGACGCTCCCGTTCCTGGTAGACCGATATGGCGCGGAGGAGCTCGGCCGGGGTGAAGTCCGGCCACAAGGTGGGGGTGAAGTGGAACTCGGTGTAGGCCGACTGCCAGAGGAGGAAGTTGGAGAGGCGCATCTCCCCTCCTGTGCGGATGATGAGGTCTGGGTCGGGTATCTCTGCTGTGTAGAGGAGCCGGGTGATCGTATCGGGTTCGATCGTGTCGGGGTTGAGCTTCCCTGCGACTGCGGCGCGCGCGATCTCGCGACAGGCGCGGACGATCTCCTGCCTGGACCCGTAATTAAGGGCGATGTTCAGCACAAGACGGTCGTTCTCCGCGGTCTCCTCAATCGCCCGGACGACCGCCCTTTGCAAGGCCGGTTGGAGGCCTGCGATCTCCCCGGAGACGACGACCCGCACCCCCTCCTGCTTGAACTCCGCCAGCTTCTCGCATATAAACCGATCGAGAAGGTCCATCAGAAAGTCGACTTCGACAACGGGACGGCCCCAGTTCTCGGTGGAGAAGGCGAACAGGGTGAGGTAGTCAAGGCCGAGCTTCCTCCCGATGAAGCGGATCAGCCGCTCTGCGGCCTGCGAGCCTACCTGATGCCCGGCGGTGCGCGAAAGTTCCCGCGCTTTCGCCCAACGGCCGTTCCCATCCATAATCACCGCCACGTGTCGCGGCAGCTCCCGCTCTTTTATTCTGTCGATCAGTGTTGGCATTTCCACCTTTCAGCTTCTTGGATCAGTCAATCGGTCAATCATGCACTCACTCAATCACCGGCGCTTTCGCTCAATCTTTCTCTTGCCTCGCGCACTACGGTGAGAGATCCGGTAATGAGCAGGGCATCGTCAGAGGTGAGGGCTTTGGTCGCCGCACTGACCCCTTCTTCGACCGTAGCGGAACAGATTCCGGTGACTCCTAATGACTCGGCGATCCGCGCCAGGGTGTTGAGCGGAAGGGCGCGTGGGCTCTGTGAACAAGTGAGCGTGACTCTGGCAAACAAAGGGAAGAGGGTGCGGCAGATCGCATCGGTCTCCTTGTCCGCAAGGATGCCGAACATAAGATGGCGTTGCGCCCGCTGCGGGAGCACGGACTCGATATCAGCGGCAAGGGCGCGGATGGCGGGTAGGTTGTGCGCCCCGTCGAGGATGACGGTCGGTCGGCGGGCGATCACCTCGAACCGGCCGGGCCAACGGACCGTGGCCAGCCCTTCTGCGACCGCACTGTTGGGGATGGCGAGCCCTCCTTGGCGAAGGATTTCCACTGCGCGCAGGATTTGTTGAAGGTTCGCCTGTTGGTATCTGCCGAGAAGCGGGAGGTAGATCGTCTTTGGCAGGTCTCCTCCTGTGACGCAGTATGTCGCCCGCTCCCAATCGAATGCCTCACGTTTCACGGTGATCGGGCCGGCAGAGACCGGTTTTGCGCGCACCTTCCGCACCTCCTCGTTCACGACCCCTGCGATCGACACGGGGAGATCAGGGATGAGGAACGGGACGTTCTCCTTGGCGATCCCTGCCTGTTCCCAGGCGACCTTCTCGACCGTCCCCCCAAGGAGGGAGAGGTGGTCACGGTCAACATTGGTGAGGATCGTCAGGATGGGCGAGACGACGTTCGTCGCATCGAACCGGCCCCCAAGCCCGACTTCTACCACTGCCAGATCGACTTGCTGGGAAGCAAAGTGATGGAACGCGATCGCAGCGAGCGCTTCGAACAGGGTGGGTGGATCGTCCCCGGCGAAGACCGGGAGGAGCTGCTCGACTGCGGCTGCAAACTCGTTCTTGCCGATCCAAAGGCCGTCGATTTCGATCCGGTCACGGAAGTCGAGGAAGTCGGGTGAGGTAAACCGTCCCACTTTGTACCCAGCCTGGGAGAGGACACGTGCAAGCATCGCGGTGACTGAGCCCTTCCCGTTCGTCCCGGCGATGTGCACCGCGGGGAAAGCACGCTGCGGGTGATCGAGCGCGTCAAGGAGGCGCTCGATCCGTTCGAGCCCAGGCTTCACGTCGAGAAAAGGGAGCCTGTCCAGGGCCTGACGGGCCTCGGTATAGTTCATCTATCTCCCAGTGCGGCGAGGTTTGCTGCTAAGCGCTCCTTTTTAGCAACGAACTCCTGCTTCTTTGATTCTTCTTTCTCCACCACAGCACGCGGGGCGCGTTCGAGGAAGGTGGGATTGGCAAGGTTCTTGTCGGCCTTTGTGAGATCGACACTGACCTGATCAAGCTCCTTCTGCAGCCGGAGGCGCTCTGCGTCAATATCGATCAACTCGGCAAGGGGGACGAACAGATCAGCGTTGGTGATGATCTGCCGTGCCGAGCCTGCGGGAGCGGTAAGGTCGATCCCCACCTGCCACTCCTTAACCCCGGCAAGGGCGGTTAGCGCACGTTCTTTGCTCGCTATAACCGCCGTCAGCGTGGGGTCGGATGTCCTTACGAGCACGTCGATGCTGGTCTTCTGTGGAACATTCAGATCGGCACGGATCACCCGTACAGCACCGACTACTTCTTTGAAGGCGGACATCTCCTCCTCTGCCTGGTGATCGCGCACCCCTGCCTCAGGGAACCGGGCGAGGGAGATCGATCCCGATCCCTTCTCCAGTGATCGCCAGATCTCTTCGGAGATGAACGGAACGAACGGATGGAGGAGTTTTATTACCTTGACGAGCACATGATAGAGGACCCCTTTCACCCCGTCATCAGGGTCGCGGGAGAGGCGGACTTTTGCCATCTCCAGGTACCAGTCGCAGTAGTCATGCCAGATGAACGCGTACAGCGTTTCGCTCGCCAGGTTGAATCCGTAGTCGTCGAGGCGTGCCCTCACTTCCGCAACCGTCTCTGCCAGGCGGGAGAGGATGTACCGATCCTCCAACTCGGTGATCGTCTCGGGGAGCGGCGGCCGCTCATCGCCGAGGTTCAGCAGGACGAAGCGGGCCATGTTCCAGATCTTATTCAAGAAGTTGCGGCTCGCTTCGATATCCCGCATTGCGACGCGCATCCCGCGACCCTTCGAGGAAGACTGGGCCAGGGTGAAGCGGAGTGCATCCATCCCGTAGACATCCCTCACCGCAAGGGGGTCGATGATGTTCCCCCGCGATGAACTCATCTTTACCCCGCGCTCATCTTCGATCAGCGGGGTGAAATAGACCTGCCTGAATGGGACCTCGCCCATAAAGTGAAGCCCCATCATGATCATCCGGGCGACCCAGAAGAAGATGATGTCGAATCCGGTGATCAGCAGAGAGGTCGGGTAGAAGTAGTCAAGCTCCGGCGTATCTTGCGGCCACCCCATGACCGAGAACGGGAACAGGGCGGAGCTGAACCATGTGTCGAGCACATCGGAATCCTGCCGGAGGTTACTCCGATCGCACGCCGGGCATCGTGTCGGGTCATCGCAGGCAACGATCATCTCATCGCAGTCATCGCAGTACCAGATCGGAATCTGATGACCCCACCACAACTGGCGGGAGATGCACCAATCCTTGATGTTCTCCATCCACTCGAAGTACAACCGCTCCCAGCGTTTAGGGACGAATTCCACCCGTCCGGTACGCACAGCCTCGATCGCCGGAGCGGCCAACTCGTCCATCTTCATGAACCATTGCTGCGAGATCAGCGGTTCGACCATTGTGTCGCAGCGCTGGCAATGGCCAACAGCGTGGGTATGGGGTTCGATTTTCTCCAGGAGGCCGGACGTGCGCAGGCGGTCGACGATCGCTTCTCGCGCCTGTTCACGGCTCACACCGGCGAACTGGCCGCCGTTCTCGTTGATCGTGCCGTTTCGCTTCAGGATGTTGACCGAGGCAAGGGAGTGACGCTTCCCGATCTCAAAGTCGACCGGATCGTGGGCAGGGGTTATCTTGAGCAGACCGGTGCCGAATTCCGGGTCGACCTCGGCGGCCCCGACGATCGGCAACCGCCGACCCAGGATTGGAAGAACGGCCGTCTTTCCGATCAGGTGCTTCACCCGCTCGTCATTCGGGTTGACGGCAACGCCGGTGTCCCCGAGCATCGTCTCCGGACGCGTGGTGACGATCACCACATGCCCGCCGGCCTCAACCTCGTAGCGGACATGGTACAGGTTCCCCTGCACTGTATGGTGCTCGACTTCTATATCAGAGAGAGCGGTCTCACAGCGGGGACACCAGTTGACCATCCGCTCGCCGCGATAGATCTTCCCCTCTTCGTATAGCCGAACAAAGACCTCCCGTACGGCGCGCGAAGGTCCGGGATCGAGGGTGAACTGCTCCCGCCACCAGTCCGGAGAGGTCCCCAACGCCCGCATCTGCTTCTGAATGTGCCCTCCGTACTGATCCTTCCACTGCCAAACGCGTTTTACAAACTCATCACGCCCAAGGTCGTGCCGGGTCAGGCCCTGTTTGGCCAGTTCCCGTTCGACCACGTTCTGGGTGGCGATCCCGGCGTGGTCCATCCCCGGGAACCAGCAGGCGACGTGGCCGTCCATCCGCTTGTAGCGGATGATGATGTCATGCAGCGTGTACTGAAGCGCATTCCCAATGTGCATCGCCGAGGTGACATTCGGCGGCGGGATCACCATGGAGAAACGTCTCTCATTACCCGGCTCGATCTCAGCGTGAAAACAGCCGCTCTCCTCCCAAAAACGGTAGAGCTTCCCCTCCACCTGAGAGGGTTGATATCGTGCAGGAAGTTCCATGGTTTCTCCTCTTCCGCTCGCTCGCGTCCATCGCAGTAAATCGCTCGGAGCGACGTAATTCGTGCTCTTTTACTCTGTTAGAGCCAGCTGTCCAGGGCGAGCGAATAGTCGTTGATCTCCTCCGGGGAGAAGAAGAGTTCGATCTCGCGTTCGGCCGAGGCGAGAGAATCTGAGCCGTGGACAAGGTTCATCGTCAGGTTGAGTCCAAAATCCCCTCTTATCGTCCCCGGTGTCGCGTTTTGCGGGTTGGTTACCCCCATGATCTTGCGAACCACTTCAACGGCATTCTTCCCCTCGATCGCCAGAGCAACGATCGGAGAGGAGGTGATGAACGCGGCCAGCTCGGGAAAGAAATCCTTGGCAGCGTGTTCCTTGTAGTGCGTCCGGGCGAGTTCCTCGTCGACCCGTAGCATTCGCAGACCGACTATCTTTAACCCCTTCTCCTCAAATCGGGCGATGATCCTTCCTATCAGCCCGCGCTGCACAGCGTCGGGTTTACAAAGGACTAATGTCTGTTGCACACTCATTGATGATGCCTCCTACGGCCTTTTGATATACCGCTTCCCCTCAACCTCCTGAATTAAGTCCTTCATCTGAAGCAGGAGGAGGGTATGCGCGGCCTCGGTCGGGGAAAGGCTTCCCCGGGAGATGATATCGTCAATGTGGAGCGGTTCAAGGCCAACCAGCTCGTAGATCCGGCGCTGCTCCGCCGATAGTAAGGGGAGATCGCACTTCGTCGTTGTCGGCGATCCCTTTTTTAGGGTGGCAAGATCGGGAAACTCGTTCAGGATATCATCCGTTCCCTCCACAAGCTTCGCCCCATCCTTGATCAGACGATTCGTCCCTGCGCTCGCCGTACTGATGACATTCCCAGGGACGGCGAAGACCTCGCGCCCCTGTTCCAGCGCGAGGCGGGCGGTGATCAGGGCGCCGCTCCGCGCCGGCGCTTCCACTACGACCACCCCGCGAGACAGGCCGGCGATGGTCCGGTTTCGCTGGGGGAAGGTCCACTTGGTCGGGTGGGTATCGAGCGGATACTCACTCACCACAGCCCCACCCTGCGCAACCCTATCGATCAACTCCCTGTTCGCCGCCGGATAGGGGTGGAGGAAACCCGAGCCGAGGACCGCGACCGTCTTCCCGCCAGCGGCGAGAGCGCCGCGATGCGCAGCCGTATCGATCCCGAGAGCCAGGCCGCTCACCACGAGTAGCCCGAGCGCGCCGAGGTCGCGGGCGAGTCGCTCAGCCATCGCCCTGCCGTAACCGCTCGCCCGCCGTGTTCCCACGATGGCGATCGTCCGCCTGGTATCGATCGTCTCCTCCCCGCGGATATAGAGGACAGCGGGTGGTGCCTCGATCTCGCGCAGCAGGGGCGGATAGGCAGGATCGAGGAGGGTGACGATGCTGACCCCAAGCTCCACTGCCCGTGCCAGTTCGCAATCGAGCGCTGCATCACTTCGTGCGGCAACGATCTGCGAAGCGACCTCGGCGGAGAACCCGGGGATCCCGGATATCTCCCTTGCCGGGGCATCCCAGATCTCCTGTGGGGAGGAGAAACAGTGGAGGAGGATCTCCATCCGTCGCGGGGTGATCTCGCGGATCAGGTTCAGCCCAATGAGAAGATGGCGCGCTGTCCAGTTCATAAGAAAGATCTTAAGCGTGTATGAGCTTCCTGCCAAATGCCGCTTCGGCGCTTTGGTATGAGCGATCCCATTACACACTTTAATCCGATATCCCCGCGGCTGGTTCCATAGCCAGGCCGGAGGTCCAACCGTAGTTTCAAGCATTTTACCGCAGAGGACGCAAAGATCGCTGAGATGAAGCATTAAGGA
>JAJOKK010000203.1 GCA_021129875.1 Candidatus Bipolaricaulota bacterium | reverse complement strand
CACCTCGTGCGCATGTGAATTAGAAACCGTTACCCACTTAAAACGACGAAGAGCCCTTTTTCTCTCTTGCGAGGAACCTTTTAGATAATCTCAAACATCTCTTTCCCTGCGCCGCAATCGGGACAGGTCCAGCCCTCGGGGAGGTCCTCAAAGGTTGTGTCTGTTCCCACCCCAGTGCTCGGATCCCCAACAACTGGGTCGTAGATGTACCCACATACGGTGCATTCCCACTTTTCCATCAATCTACCTCCTTTTGCTCCGGCATATCATTCCCTGCTTCCAACACGGCCGGTGGTTTGGCGATAGAGGGCTCATCCGCTACTCCGGCGGTTCCTTTATCAGAGGTCTCTTCTAAAGGGGCCGCACTCTCTTTCTCGGTTACAGCCTCTTCAGTCGGCTGATACTCCACCCTCTGCTCCGGCATATCATTCCCTTCTTTCATCTCTGCCGGTGGCTCAGAGGAGGAAGGTTCATCTGCTACTCCGGCGGAGCTTTGGTCAGAGAGATCTTCTGAAGAGGAGGTATCCCCTTTTTCGATTACAGCCTCTTCAGTCGGTGGTGGCTCCACATGAAAGCGAAACTCCTCTACGTTTTTAAGACCAAAGTGGCGGAGAAACTCATCGGTAACGTAGAGCAGAATAGTACGTCCCTGGTCTTCCCCGCGGATCAGTCGCCGTTCAAGCAGTTCCTGGACGTGGCCGTATGCTTTGTTCCCCCGCGCTTTGACAAGGTCGGCTTGGGTCATCGGATGATTATAGGCGATCATTGCCAGGCTCCGTAGAATCGGGTGAGGGATGTCCTGATGTGGAGAGAGGTGAGCCACTGTGTCGATGTACGGGCGTTTTACCCGCAGAATAACCCTCCCATTCTCAATGTACAGCTCGATGCCACGACTTGGACTGGAGAGCCCCCCGCCCAATTCGTCAAGAAGACGATCGACGTACGCTACGGAGGACTGGAGAATCCGCGCAAGTTTATGGCGCGACAACGGTTTCGACGCGAGGAAGAGGGCCGCCTCCAGTAGAGCAAGGTCGTTCTTCTTCCCGTCGTCCATCTCGGTTGACATTGTCCCTCCCGTACTACTGGTGCGTTCCCTTCTCATGAAGTAAAAGATTCAGTGCGCGGGAGATCTTCAAATCGCTCAAACACATGCAATCACCCGTCCTGGGGAAGGGGGAGGGGGAGGGTGATGGTGATGTCGCCGAGGAACTCCTCTTGGGAACAGGTGATCTCCCCTTGCGCCTCCAGGTGAAGGATCTCGAAGAAATACCGGACCCGCTCCTCTTTGTCCCCGCGGTCCAGCAGGCGGAAGAAGCTGGTCATCCGCCGGCCGGTGAGGAGCTGTTTGATCTTGTTAAATAGGCAGTGCAGGCGGTCACCGAACGTCTCTCCTCCGAGCTGGAACTGATCGAAGACGTTGTCGTCGTCTTCGTCGTCCGCTTCTGCCTGTTGGAGGTGGCGCACAGCACGGCGCGAACTCACCTTCATCGCCGCAGCGAACGCACGACGTAGGTCACGAAGAGTCACCTGTCGCTGCGGCCGTCGCATAATCGGGAGCGCGAACTCATTCGGCGCAAGTGGCTCCTCCCAGACAGCCGCTTCTTCCGCAACTGCTTCTTCCAGTTCATCGAGCAGGTCGCTCCGCTCGGTCGGACGGGCGGCGGCAAGGAGGTCGTCCGATTGCATCCGCAGCAGTATAGAACAGGTAAGGACCATCTGCCCGGAGATCGCGAAATGAAGCTCGCGCAAGGTCTCGATGTAATGTCGATACCGGCGGGCAAGTTCCCCAATATCTATATCCCATGGATCCATATCCACGGTCAATCGCTCTAAGGCCCCTTCCCAGCTCTCTTCGAGCAGATCTTCGATGGGAACTTCGGCAATTTGCACTGCTACGTCCATCCGGTTGCATCCCTCCTAATTTAAGTTAAGAGCCAGTATCTGCGAGACTCCATTCTTAATTGTCACCCCATAAGCCCTATCAGCATGACGAACTGTTTCCTCATTATGGGAGACAACGATCACCTGAATTCGCTGGGCATACTCGCGGAGCATCCGCGAGAGCCGGGTGACGTTCATCAGATCGAGCGCTGCATCGATCTCATCAAGGATGAAGAACGGCGCCCGTTGATACTCTTGCAGGGCGAAGATGAACGCTGTCGCCACTAGGGTTTGCTCCCCCCCGGAGAGGGAATCGATTAGGTGTGGCTCCTTGTCGGGCGGGCTGGCCTTGATCAGAAGGCCCGATGAGATGTTCCCAGGTTCGTCCAGTTCCAATGAGGCACGCCCTCCTTCGAACAACTGCTCGAAGATACGACTGAACTGGCCGGTGACAACCTCTAGGGTGTCGAGGAAGCGCTCTTTCTTTCGTTCCTCTATTTCGCCGATCAGAAGCTCTATCTCACGTTTCTCAGTCTCCAGTGCATCGACTTTCTCACGGAACTGTTCGAACTCGCGTTCACAGAGCTCATACTCCTCGATGGCTCGCATGTTCACCGGCTCCAGCCGCCGTAGTTGCCGCCTGTTCTCCTCGACCTGTCTCTCAAGCTCGGCGATCGACCCGTCGATATAGTAGGAGGGATCGCGCACCTCCTCCTGTATCGATTCCAACTCTGCCTGCGCTTCCGCTTCCTGACGTTCGTAACGGGTCAAACCTCGGCGCAGGTTCTCCAGTGCCCGGTAGGAATCGCGGCGTCTATCGCGTAGGGCGTGAAGCTCATCATTGCGGGTGCTCGTCGCCCCTTTTACTCGATCCTCTTTCTCTTCTTGGGCGACAAGCTCTTGTTCTTTCTCTGCAAGGCGTTCGGTCAGATCTTCTATTTCTTCTATAAGAGCGCTGATCTCCTTCTTCAGCTTAGAGATCTGCTGCCGCTTCTTGGCCGTGTCAAAGGTGGTGTCGGATGGCTTCGGCGGTGCATCTTTTTTTCCCGCGCTCGATCGCCACCCCCCGGTCATCGCCCCGCCTTTGCTCTGCTGGTCCCCGTCAAGGGTGACCGCACGCACCCCATCGATCCCGTGCAGAGCTTCCAGGTTTTCAGCAACGATTGCGTCCGAGAGGATGTACTCGAACGCCCGCCGGTACTTCTGATCGAACTCGACCAGGTTGATCGCGTAGTCGATCACCCCGGAGAGTTTTAGGGCGTCGGCTGAGGCAAGGCTCTTGCGGACGGTCACCAGGCGACGTAAGGGAAGGATGCGCGCCCTGCCCAAGCGGTTAGTCTTGAGATAGTTGATGGAATCGATCGCTGTTTCACGCGAATCCACGACCAGATCGTTCATGTGTCCGCCAGCTGCCGTCTCGAACGCCGTTTCAAAACCGGACCGCGGTGTCGACAGGGAACTGATCGTCCCGTAGACCCCACCCCGTTTTCGTTCGAGCAGGGCTTGTACCGCCCGGTTTCTGCTGTCGCCCATCCGGGTGCGCGCTGTCTCCGTCGCCTTGATCTTCGCGACTTCATCGATCATCTCTTGCATGTTCTTCGCCTGCTGCCGTTTGAACTCGATCTCTCCCTGCTTGCGCAGGATTCCGCCACGCAGACGCTCGACTTCCTTCACCAGGGTGATCCGGCCGTCATCCTCCAGGTCGTCCCGCATCCCCGCTAGCTCCCACTCCTTATTCTCAATCGCCAGATCGAGCTTGGTCACTTCTTCTTCGAGGGATTTGATCCGTTCGGCCATCCCACTTCGCTCTGTTTGCGCACGCTTCAGCTTCTCGATGATCCGCTCCCGCTGCTGGTGGCGGATCGATTCTTCAAGACGAACCTGTTCTTCGCTCAGGCGCTGGTGTTCGAGCGCGGCATCACGCTCGTGCGACAGTGCCACAAGACGACGACGACGCTCGGCAAGGATCACCCGATGCGTGTTCAGTTTCGACTTTACATCCTTGAGCTCGATGATCGCTTTCTTGCGTTTCTCGTCATAGACGGCGATGCCGCTGACTTCATCTATGATTTCCCGGCGCTTGACAGAACTCTTCTTGATCACCTCGGTGATCCTTCCTTGGGCGATCAACTGCTGGCCGTCGGGATCAATGCTTCCCGCTTCGAGGACCTTGTCGATCATCGCGCGCGTGCATGTCTTCCCCATAAAGATATAGTTGGAGGAACGGCGGGTGACCCGCCTCCCCAGTGTTACCTCGGGGACGGTTCCGTCCTCGAAGAACCGGTTGAAGGCACCGTTGCTGTTGTCGAGGTACAGGGTTACTTCTGCTGTGTCCAGCGGGGATTGCCGATCGCCACCGTTGAAGATCAGGTGCTCCAACCGATCGGAACGGAGCTGTGATGATCGCCGCCCCATCACGAAGCTGATCGCGTCGAACAGGTTCGATTTCCCGGACCCGTTCTCTCCGATTACGGCGGTCAGCCCGTCAAAGAACGGGACGGTCGTCTTCGAACGGAACGATTTGAATCCGGTCAGCTCGAGTTTGTTGATCTTCGTCATCACGCTTGTTCGCGCTCCTTTGCTCGCTCGGACATTCGTTCAGAGAACATTCGTTCAGAGGGCATTCGCTCGGGTTCATCCGTTCGAAAGGATGGGCTGGGCTGAGCACTCTGCTCATCAGAGACGGAAGGGGGAGTAGCTGGTGCGCCACGGGCAAGAATCTGCTCAATCTTGTAGTGGTTATAGTCGTTCGGTGCAGCGACATCCGCCTCCCAGCGGATGATCGATGGAATAGAAACACCTAGTGCATCCGCCATCATCCGCTTGCTCCACCCTCTTGCCATCCGAAATCGATGTAGTCGCTTCCCCAGGCTGTTCATCACTCCCCCTCTCCAGCGATTTACTAATATAACTTTTATTACGGCGTGGCGCAAAAAGAAAGGGGCATCGCTGCCCCTCTCCATGCGCTTATCTTCAACCCCCGCATCCGCTTTAATCTTCCCGGTTGATTATTGTAAGAACCCCCAGATAAGCGCTCCCACACCAGCGAGAAGGGCGACGATGGAGATGAGGTAGAGGGTATCCACCTGTGCCTGAAGGGCCTCAATCTCAGTCAAGCTTTCGATCCTGGTGATGCGAAGCTCGTGGTCCGTAAGGAGGTCCACGTTCACAAGGATGGCGCATCGGTTCGCTTCAATCGAAATCGCCGATACAGCGAGCGCATGCTCGATCCCGTCGAGTCCAGCGCGGTTGTTGTCGATCCTGATCGACAGCGCGCTCATCGATCGTTCTAGCTGCAGCACCTTCCGCCTAAACGTTCCGATATCCTCGTCCTCAATCTTCCGCATGCGTATTGCCAGGTCTTCCTGCCCCATTCTTAGGGCGGAGATGTCGGCGAAGGTGGTTTCCATGAACAGCCCGATCCCTTTCTGCTCCAGCGTCAATAGCCGTCCGCCAAGGAGAGAGAGTTCAGCAAAAGTGTTTTCCTTGAACAGCCCGATCTCCTCGCCTTCGATAGCCAGTATCCGCGTGTCCAGGGCGTCAATCCTTCCCGTCAGCCCAGAAAGATCGGCAGCGAGGCTTGTTCGAAACGCAGCGTAGTCATCCTTAAAAGCGTTGTAGTCGGCGATCAGAGCGGAGACCCGATCGTCGAGTACGGTGAGGTCCTCCCTTGTAAGGGTGATAGCGGTCCCCAGACTGTCACGCCAGTTGTCAACAGTGACGGCGAGCTCGGCAAGGCCCGCCTCAAGAGCGGCAAGGCGCACCCTGGTCTCCTGCTGTACCCCGGCCATTTCAGTGACATCGCTACGCAGGCCAAGGATCTTTCCTTCTGCGAGCTTAAGCTCAACAGCGATGGAGGTTATCACATCCCGCAGGTCGCCGATCCTGATTTCTGCCGCGTCGATATCACCCATGGTCGTCTTCACTTCAGTGACCAGCATGCCCATAAACGAGTGCAGATCAGCGAATATCTTCTCCATCGCGGCGAGTTCCTGCTCAAGAGCTGCGGAGGCCGTGCTCTCGCTCCGAGCGTAGCCGGCGACCAGGAACAGGGCAAGCGACAAAGCCCCTACCAGTACTATCGAAAGCGCCTTCTTCATCGTATTCCTCCTTACTAGTTTTCGATTCAACGTCACAAGGATAACAAAGACAAGGTTTCTCCATAGGGACTGCGGTAGTCGAAAAGATAAAACTTTGTCGGTTGTGCAGAAGACAATTGTCCCGCCAGAATCCACAGACCTCTCCCTCTATTGGCATCCGGCTATCCACCACGGCCGGATTCTCCTAAAATGGAGGGCGGCTTGAAGTGCTTTCGCGCGCATGCTAGAATAACGCGGTTATTCTCGTAAAATAGAGCGTGGAAAGAACGTAACATAGCGCGGTTATCCAGGCGGTTGCCCCATAAAAAGGGGCCGGCAAGGCGAAACCAATCTAAAAGGGGTGTGTGGAGGAAAATGCATGTACTAATTGTCATTCCGGCGATCGTAGCAGTATTCGCCATTGTGGGCGCAGCTAGTTTTAATCGATATGTTGTCCGTCAGAACGCCGGATCACCGCGGATGAAAGAACTACAGCAGTACATTCGCCGTGGTGCATATACATTTATGCTCGAAGAGTCGAAGGTGATGGGTATTGCAATGCTTATCATCGGCGCGGCATTGTGGATCCTCTTTTCGTGGGATATCTCAGTTGCATTCTGGATAGGCTCGCTGTTCGCCATGTCTGCCGGATTCATTGGGATGAATGCGGCCACTCACGCTAATGTGCGCACAGCCAACGCTGCGAAACGATCATTCAAAGAGGCT
>JAJOKK010000048.1 GCA_021129875.1 Candidatus Bipolaricaulota bacterium | reverse complement strand
TAGTAAGTCCCCAATCGGCTACTGCACCCCCCGAGACGGTGAAAGCTTCTGTTCCACAAGGAGAAGAGGTTCGTGCAACAGCCTGTGCTGCTTGTCTTCAAACTCACACTGTAGTTTAAGTATTTTGCCGCCTCGGGGGGGGGCAGCATCTGGGAGAAAAATTTACTACACCCCCCGAGCGTTGAAAGTTTCTGTTGGACCTTTAGTTTTGCTTCGCAACATGTAAGGAAAAGTGGTCTGTGTGCCAGCTTGATCAATGGACTGTTGGAAATTCACGTCTATTCGCGGTTGAAAGCTGTTGGTTGCTTGGAAACTTGAAGGGTGCTATAATTTGTCGCGAACTCCGGTCGCCAAACCGGTTAGGAGGGAGATCTGTGTCCCCACAGAAGGATGGTGCACTCCGCTACCAGCGGCTCCTGCCGATTGTTCTCGTTCTTGCGCTGGCGGCGATCTTTTTTATCAACCACACCTTCTTCCCTCCCCCGATGCTTCGTGTTCAGGATCGCCGCCCGATGATGGATACGTGGGTTGAGATCACGGTTTACGACCGGAGTCAACAGGTGGCGGAAGCTGCGATCGACGCGGCTTTCTTGCGCATGGAGGATGTCGAGCGGATCGCCTCGATTCACGTTGAGGGAGCAGATGCGTTCCGACTGAACGACCAGGGGCGGTTGGACGATCCCTCTCTCGAGCTTGTGGAGATCATTGAGGCGGCCAAGGAGTACTATGCGCTCACCGCGGGAACGTTCGACATCACGGTCGAGCCGCTCCTCGACCTGTGGCGGCACAGGGAAGGGGCGGAGGTACAGTTCTGGGAGCTGAACCCTGACGTTCAGCAGGGAGCGATCGATGAAGCGCTCGCCCTTGTCGGGGCCGATCGGATCAGGATCATCTCCGACCCTCACCGGTCGATCCTTCTCCAACCCGGGATGAAGATAACCCTTGGGGGGATTGCCAAGGGGTATATCGTCGATCAAGGGCTGTCCTCGCTGCGCCAAGCTGGGATCGTGCACGCTATGATCAATGCCGGCGGCGATATCGGCGTCTTCGGGGGGAAGCCCATGGGCGAGAAGTGGGTGCTGGCACTCCGTGATCCGGCTGACCACGAGGCCTTCCTCGTGAGGTTTGTGCTCAAAGAGGGTGCGGTGGCCACATCAGGGAACTATGAACGGTACTTCGATAGAGAGGCAAGGGTAGGACATATCATCGACCCGCGGACCGGGCGCTCCGCGCGCGCCTCGTCGAGCGCGAGCGTTGTAGCTGGGACGGGCATGGAGGCGGATGCGCTCGCCACCGCTGTCTTCATCCTCGGTCCTATCGCAGGGATCGACCTCGTACACGCTATCCCCGGGGTGGAGGTGCTCGTCGTCGGATATGACGAACCACAGCGAATTTACCGCTCGGATGGGCTCGGGGTATTCACAGAAGAGAACGGTGGCATTTAGTTATTTAGAGAGCAAGGGATTGAGTGGTTCCAGTACTTAATTTCTTGTCTTTTTTTTAAAAAACACAGTGAGTTGAATTGAGCGGTAGGTTCAATGCCGAACGGGTCGAACTATTTAGGCAGGTGGGTGTGAGGATAACTGAGGCGCTGGGGTTGCGTCGGAAGGGGGGGGTCCACCCTCCGTCACGGAAGTTCACATCAGGCCGGAAGATCGAACGAGCGCCGTTGCCAGAGACGGTAATTCTCCCGTTGGAGCAGCATGTCGGTGCCCCGGCAAAGGCTACGGTGAAGAAGGGGGACGAGGTCAAGGTCGGGCAGATGATAGCCGCGGCCGGAGGTTTCGTATCCGCGGCGATCCACGCCACGGTCTCCGGGACGGTCAAACAGCTGACCACAGTGGCCAGCCCGCTCACCGGCCGACCGGTTCCTGGGGTGATCATTGCCGCGGACGGAAAAGATGAATGGATCGAACTCGCGCCGGTTGATCCTAAGGGGCTGTCGAACGAGGAGATCATCGCTCGGGTACAGGAAGCAGGGATTGTCGGCCTTGGCGGGGCGACTTTCCCCACTCACGTCAAGCTCTCCCCCCCTCCGGAAGCGCGAATCACAAGCATCATCGTCAACGGGGCGGAGTGTGAGCCGTACAGCACCGCCGACGATCGGTTGATGCAGGAAGAGCCGGAGAGGATCATTGCCGGACTTAAGATTGTTATGCAGCTCCTCTCCGTTAACCGGGCTTACATCGGGATCGAGAAGAACAAGCCGGAAGCGATCGAGCAGATGCAACGCGCAATTTCCGCGGCCAAGGCTGCAGCCTCTCTCCCCCCCAAAGTGACGGTCGTCGCTATCCCGGCGAAGTACCCGATGGGAGCGACAAAGACGCTCGTACAGTCGATCCTCGGGGTCGAGGTTCCGGCAGGGGGGCGAGCTAGAGAGGTGGGGACACTCGTCCAGAACGTCGCCACTCTTGCGGCGATCTACGATGCTGTCGCCCTGGGAAAGCCGCTCGTCGAATGCGTGGTGACGGTCACCGGTCTGGTGAACGAGCCAAAGAATCTTATCGCCCGCTTCGGCACACCGGCTTCCTTGCTGATCGAACTGTGCGGGGGGGGGACGCACGGGGCCGATACGGTGATCTTCGGCGGCCCGATGATGGGAATTGCGCAGAGCCGCTGCGACACCCCGATCCTCAAGGGGATGAGCTGCGTCATTCTGGCGAAGAGCGATATCCGTACGGAAAAGCCTTGCATCCGCTGCGGTCGGTGCATCGATGTCTGCCCGATGGGGCTGATGCCGCTTCAATACGTTAAATTTGCCCAAAAAGGCGATTTCGATGATCTGGCCGACTATCATATTGCCAACTGCTTCGAATGCGGGTCGTGCGCATACGATTGCCCGGCGAACATCCCCATCGTCTCTTACATCAAGACAGGGAAGAGAGAGCTGTGGCGTCAGGAAAGCCAATGAACTCCACGTACCCAATGGATGGCCCAATGCAGAATGAAAAATGAAAAGTATAAAATGCAAAATGCAAAATGAAACGAGATACAGGCAGGTATGGATGGCGATCGGGTTGAAATACTTCCCACGAATCCAACGAACTCAATGAACCCAATAAACCCAACGAACCCAACGAACCCAACCAAGCTCGTCCTCTCCCCTGCACCGCATCTGCGGGGGAAGGCATCGATCGACCGGGATATGTACATCGTCGTGCTCGCCCTTCTCTTTCCCGCGGCGGGCGGCGTCTACTTCTTCGGGCTCTATGCCTTGCTCATGCTCGCCACGGCAGTAGCTTGCGCGGTCCTCACCGAGTACGTCACAAAATCGATGCGCAGACGCCCGTTCTGTATGGACGGAAGCGCGATCGTCACCGGGATGCTGTTCGCCCTAGTTATGCCGCCACGTAGTCCGCTGTGGATTGTGGCCGTAGGGTCGATCTTCTGCATCGCGATCGGCAAAGAGGCGTTCGGCGGGCTGGGGCAGAATATCTTCAACCCGGCGCTCGCCGGGCGCGCGTTCGTCGCAGTCTCGTTCGCCGGGGCGTTGACCCGCTTTATCACCCCGACGGCAGGCGCATTAATGGCCGATGGGGTGACCGCGGCGACCCCGCTGGCCGATGGTTTTGCCACATACAGGGCCCTGTTTCTCGGCAACGTTGCCGGGAGCATGGGGGAGACCTCCGCACTTTTGATCCTGATCGGAGGGGCGATCCTCCTTGCGTTCGGCCTGATTAAGTGGCAGATGCCGGTCTTCTATATCGGCACGGTCGCCGTTCTCGGCCTGCTCTTGGGGGAGGATCCCTTCTTCCACGTCCTCGCCGGCGGGCTGATGCTGGGGGCGTTCTTCATGGCCACCGACTACGTGACCAGCCCGCTCACAACACCGGGGAAGATCGTCTTTGCGGTCGGTGCAGGCATACTGGTCATCCTGATACGCCTCTGGGGAGTCTTGCCTGAAGGGGTCGCTTTCTCTATCCTATTGATGAATGCGGTCACCCCATTGATCGATCGTTACATCCGGCCAAGACCTTATGGGCACGTGAAGCGGGGCAGGAAGGAGGCCGCCTCATGACGCAGAAGAACGGGTTCCTCCCAGTCCTCTTTCTGACTGCCGTCGTCTTTGTCTCCGTTGTCGCGCTCATTGCGACCGATGCGATCACCAGAGAACCTATAGCCGCTGCCAGGCGTGCGGCAATCTACAGGCGTCTTCAATCACTCTTTCCGACGATGGACGACTTTGCTTACGATGAGGAGAGCGGCCTGTACACACCTTTTAGCGAAGGGGACCCGCTCGGTCTCGCGTTCATGGCGTATACAAGGGGGTTTGGAGGGACGATTGCCATCCTGGTAGGCCTGGCCGCCGATAGAACTTTGCGTGGGATCGAGATCGTCTCCCATCGGGAGACGCCGGGGTTGGGGGCGAGGATCGCCGAGCCGGCCTTCCGCGATCTGTTTATCGGGATTGAGATCGACGATATAGCGCTATCTCGGGATGGAGGGGCGATCGACGGTATCACCGCCGCGACCATCAGTGTCGAGGCCGTGGTCGAAGGGGTGAGAGAGGCTGTCTCAGCGAGGCTTAAGCACTTTGAATAGCGAAGGGAGGGGAGAAAGATGCGTTCGCTGAAGAAGAACTTCTCGCGGGGGATCGTCCGCGCAAACCCGATATTCATCCTGCTGTTGGGGCTCTGTCCGGCGTTGGCAGTCAGTACGTCCTTGGACAACGCCGTGGGGATGACCGGCGCGTTCACCTTCGTGCTGCTCGCTGCAAACATCATTGTCTCACTATTACGGGAGCAGATTCCCGATCGGGTCAGGATACCGGTCTTCATCGTGATCATCGCCACGCTGGTGACGATCGTCGACCTGATGTTGCAGGGGTTCGTCCCGGTGCTCAGTGAGTCGCTGGGGATGTTCATTCCGCTGATCGTGGTCAACTGCATCATCCTTGCCCGGGCGGAGGCGTTCGCCAGCAAGAATGGGATGATCGATTCCATTGCAGACGCTGTAGGAATCGGGGTCGGATTCGGACTGGCGATGCTCTCCATCTCCCTTGTCCGTCAACTCTTCGGGACCGGATCGCTCGATCTGTTCGGCCGTCATCTATTCACCATCCCGCCTCTAGCCGATAACCCTGTGGTCTTCTTCCTCCTCCCGATGGGAGCGTTCTTCGTCGTCGGAATTTTGCTTGCACTGTTCAGGTGGATGGGGGTGAGCCGGAGTGAGTAATCTTATTGCTATCTTCTTCTCTATGGCATTGATCAATAACCTGGTACTTGTCAACTTTCTGGGGCTTTGCCCGTTTTTCGGGGTCTCCAAGAAGCTTTCCAGTGCCTTCAGCATGGGGGTTGCAGTGCTTCTGGTGATGCTCGTCGCCTCCGCTGTCACCTGGCCTATCTTCCACATGCTTCTCGAACCGCACGGGATGGAGTTCATGCGGACGGTGATCTTCATCCTGGTCATCGCCTCCCTCGTTCAGATCATCGAGATGACGATCAAGCGCACCAACCTTACCCTGTACAACGCCCTCGGGATCTACCTCCCGCTTATTACGACCAACTGCGCCATTCTGGGGGTCGCGTTCATCAACATCGACAAGACCTACGGATTCCTGGAATCGCTTGTGGCAGCGTTGGGGGCGGGCGCCGGGTTCACCCTTGTCCTTATCATCATGTCTGGGATCAGGGAACGGTTGGACCTGGCCGACACCCCGCAGGCGTTTATGGGAACACCGATCTCGCTCATCGTCGCCACCCTGTTGGGGCTAGCCTTCCTGGGGTTCGGGGGAATGATCTGATGAGCGCTCGGATGCTTCTTGCCGTGGGCCTTCTCGTCCTGGTTGGGTTCACCGCCGGGGCGGTGATCTTCCTTGTGAGCAAGGTCCTCCCCAAGGAGGACGAATCACTGGAAGAGACAGCGAGGATCAAGGAGTTTCTACCCGGAGGCGACTGCGGTGCTTGCGGTCATCCCGGCTGCTTCGCCTACGCACAAGCGGTGGCCATAGACAAGAACATCTTCGCCAAGAAACCCTGTCCCCCCCTTGCGGCCACGGACGTGGAAGGGATGGTCGACCTCGCGGAGTACCTGGGGATGCAGGCAGACGATGCAGGGAGGAAGAAGGCGGTCATTCACTGCACCGGAGATTCGGAGATACTCGCCGATTATCGCGGGATTAAAACATGCGAGGCGGCGTTACAGATCGCCTCAGGGTTCAAGGGATGTCCTTACGCCTGCCTCGGATTCGGGGACTGCATTTCAGTCTGCCCGGTAGATGCCATCTTCATCGATAAAGCGAAGAATATCGCCGTCGTCGACTGGGAGAAGTGTATCGGCTGCGGGCTGTGCATCGCCGCCTGTCCGCAGGGGTTGACCGAGCTTGTTCCGGTGGAGATGCCGCAGTACTTGGGGTGCAACTATCGCGCCCCCAAGGAGATACCAGGGAGGAAGCGTTGCTCTAGCGGATGTATCCACTGCCGGATCTGTGTTAGGGTGTCGCCGGGCGGGGAGGTGTCGTGGAACGAAGCGCTCGATCTGCCCTGCTTCGACCCGGAGAAGTCCGTTCGAGCCCCGGCAGCGATCGAGAAATGCCCGCGGAAGATCATCGTGAAGACCGCAGTCTACGAGGAGATATCAGCCGACGTAACTTTGCCTGCTGCGTAAGGCCTGCATAGCCTGTTCAGGGACAGGGATCTCGATAGTGGAGAAGTTTTGGCGCCTCTTCCGCTTGGCTCTATTCGCGTTAGCTGTTGGTGGGTA
>JAJOKK010000134.1:4197-6711 GCA_021129875.1 Candidatus Bipolaricaulota bacterium | reverse complement strand
AACCCTTTTTGGGCAAAAGCAGAGACCGCTGCCTTGATGATCCATCTTTTTCGTTCGGGGATGACCTGTTCCATAAACAGCTCCTCTATTAAATTTCTCGAACGAACGTTCGTTCAACAGTATAGGGTCACCTGTTCTGAAAGTCAATACTGCCGCCATAGGCATTCAGTAAACCCATACTGGCTGAAATGTAACAGGGCCTAGCCACGGATTGACACTGATATACACAGATCAATATTCGAAGGGATTATCTGCAAGCACTGCTGTTCATCTATACGACTCAGGGACGACCCTGCGGAGAAGCCAGACAAGCGGTTTTGAGTTTCGAGTTAAAGGGCAGGAGCGGGGATTACTTTTGATGGTATGAAATATCAAACAGTGAATGATCTGGTAGAATGATCTTCTGCGCCGGTCTGTTAGCCGGATGTAGACCGAGATCTGCATACGAGATTGCCGGCTTCCCGGCTAGAGAGCAAGGTCGAATCCGATTTCGATGGTCAGCGCGGTCCTGTCTTTTGCCGGTTCGTCCCAGTCGATGATCCGTATCCACTGCGTCGATAGCGAGATCTCAAGATCGTCTGTAATGTTTCCGTTCCAGGAGAGTTTAACGCGCCGCTGTTCACCGATAAGAACCTCATCTGCAGCGGGGAGTGTCGTTGTGCGCCTTTCGTCGTTCAGCCCGGCTTTAAAGGTCCCACGCCCGGTGTTCCAGGAGGCATCAAGGGATAGTTCAACCCGCTTGTCGTCTGGTCTGCCCGGATTGTTCGGGTACCCGGTCACCCGCTCGGTCATACTCACCGCCAGATCGAGCGCAGCAAGGTTAAATGCGAAGGTCGAATCGCTTTTCTGCCCCAGCTTGTCCCTGCCAGCAGCATGAGGATAGGTCGTCTCCTGCTGGAAGAGCGTTAGGGTGATCTCTCCCCATCCGAGCTGTGCCACAACCTCTGCCTCCTGTTCTTCCCGCCGGCGGTTCTTCGTCTCGGCATGCGGGTAGGTCCGCTTCTCTTGCTTGACCCTCCCGCTGAGAACCGCTCCACTCACTTCCCTGATGTAGACCGCCTCACCGGTGATCTCCTCCCGATCGAGCCGGCTGTCCGCCGGATGGAGCCTCTTCTCTTTCTCGAGATCGATCTGCAGGTCCCCCTCATAAAGAGGAATATCGAGCGATAGTGGAACTTTCAGCTGCTTGATCCGTCGCCGGGGGAGGATGGCAAGTGCCATATCGACCAAGATTTGTGTAGCTGCCGGCGTGATTTTTCTGTCCCATTCCGCATCATAGACTTCATCGATAAAATCCTCCAGGCGGTCGACGGCCGTTCTACGATCAGAAATGTGGAGCGCGGTAAGAGCGTCCTCCAGTTCCTTCACCAGAGCTCCTTGCACCGCAGCAGAGAGACCCAGTCCGCTCACCTCGTCGCTCAGACCGGCGATCGCTTGCTTCGCGTTTGCAACCCGGGCCGATTCAATCTCATCGTCGATATCGTTCGGGAAGAACGTGTCGTCGAACAAGAGGTCGACCGCCATATCCCATGGATCGGTCTTGTACGACAGAGAGAGGTCGACACTGTTGATGATCCGATCGTCATCGCGCTCCAAGCGGTCCGGATTGGTGCGATCGTTCCGATCGTAGCTCACGGAGATCTCCCAATCGCCCCCGTCGAACCCGACAACAAGCTCCACATCCTGCGTGCGCTTATCCTTGGTGGGAGCGCGGTATTCATCCGACTTCCAGCTGAGCGTTCCGTCGAACTCGAAACCAGCGATCGTGGTCGCAAGCTCCAGCCGCCAGAGATTCTCCGCCCCTCTCTCGCCGATTCGGCGCAGCAGGCGGTCACACCTATCCCTGATCCGATCGGCCTCTTCCCATCTGATCTCCTCGCCGCGGTATCCTTCAACGCGAACCAGCAGCTCCTCCAATGCACGGATATAGGCTGATTTGTCGCCATCGGCAAGGTGAAGGACGATCGCACGCAAAAGATGCGCCAGCCGCGGTTTTACCGTATCTCTTGCGTGCAGCCTGACCCTGCTCATGATGTATTTCAGCAAGTCGTAGCGATCTTCGATCGGTCCGGCAAGCGCCAGGAGTCTTCCGATCTTCGTCCGCGGCAGCACAATGCTCTCCTCTATCGGCTCGATGAAGTGGTTGTTGAGCTGGGCTTCGATGATCTCCAGTTCGTCCTCCAGGGCGCCGATCGATATCGGAACCGCCATACCTCTGATCGTATCGATCGCGGTTTCGATCACGTCGAGCGCCTGGTGTAGACCGGTTTTGAGCGCGCCTGACGGCAGGGCGTCTACTTCTTGGCGCAGGTCATCGATCCCCCTAAGGCTCACAACCATCAGATTCCCTTCCACTACGTAGTCCACGTCCAGCGATATATTCGCAAGCGAAAGTGAGAGACTGAACCGCAGATCTGCGTGGAACTTCTGTTGAGCAAGGCCGGCCGGATCATGGATGAACGATAGACTGCTCTCCGGCTGAAGACCGATCGTCTGCGAGAGGGCAATTGGCAT
>JAJOKK010000134.1:0-4097 GCA_021129875.1 Candidatus Bipolaricaulota bacterium | reverse complement strand
TGAGCCCACCGTTCACCTTCTATGCGAAAAGAATTGTGAGGCTATTATCCGGTTGTTGGCGCTCGCGTGCAAATACTGCACCCGAATCGTACTGGGAGATCTCGGTATTATTGGTCTACACATGACGTTCCGTCTCCGCGTTGAATCGCCCGGATTGCTTCGGATGAACTCGCGAACGATCCGTGATCAACAAGACAGAATTAACTGCTGGATGTCGGTGAACGAGCATCGAAATATCGAGCTGAAGTTAGAAGTGCTTACGGTAATGCGAGATAATCTACAGAAAGTCAGAGAATAGAGCTAAAAAATATATACTTCCGCTTGAAATTCACTGATGTTGCGTGCCGCAGTGCTTTAGACGCTGGTGGGGTGCACAGACAGCACGCAGGAGGGAGAGGGATCTCACCCCTCCTGCGGCGGCTGTTCCTTTAGAAATCCAGCTCTACTAGGGATATAAAGGTGTACTTTAACGGTTCGTTTTCGACCGGCCCATAACCATGGATAAAAATCGTCATCTTGAGCTGATAGGTGCCGCTTAAGAGGGTGTCTGGGGCAAGCCACTCTACCGTAAGGCGCCTAACATTCATTGGAAGCAGGGTGCGTGGGTTGAAGCTCACCTGTCCGACAATAATACCGTCTTGGTCGGTGATCTGGAGAAAGCCTTCCATCTGCTCGTCATCGATGTGCACATTCCCGTCGTTGCTGATCAACCCGGTCCAGCGAATAAGCCGGGGGTTCTCATCGTCCTGCCGGACGCGGGCGTTCTCGACGTGGAGGGAGGGCGCTGTGTTCACCCCTGGGGACAGAAGGAAGAGAGAGGCGAGCTGCATCGCCACTACCACCTCCCCTTCCTCCGCGGGAGGTCTTACTCGGAACACAGCAGCGACATAGCGTCCCCCGTGCGGATAGAGATTTTCCGGCATCACGATGCGATAGTAGAAGGTTGCTATAGCCCCCGGTTGGATTACCAGCTCGGTTGGAGTGATGGTTAGAAGGTCGCGGCCACTGTACGGGAAACGGTCCATATCAGGCTCGAGGAGGATCGATACACCTTTAAAGGTGGTGAACCCCAGCGCTCTTGCTTCGACCACTACCGGTGCGTCCCCGGCGTTGCCCAGCATGATAGTACCTTCATGCGCAGTCCCCGGGGGTAGTAGGATGTCGGTTGCCAACGGGGTGATTGAGACTCCGGCGAATGCAGTGACGCCGACTAGACACACAACAAGCAGGGCAAAGAAAACACCTGTTCGATTAGTCATATTCATCTCCTTTAAAGTGATGGGACCGCAGTAAAGGTGACTTCCAGCTCCCCTTCACCCGGGGGAACAGTGAAATCGATCCTTAGCATGAACCGGATCACTATTTTCTCTCTTGCTGTAAGACCGTCTTCGTTGCTGAGAATCACCATCTTCGCTTCAGGCACGGTCCATTCATCGATTCCTTCGCCACTCCCGGGAGCATCCACGCGGATAAAAAACCTCTCACCGGCGATGAGATCGTAGTCCCCGATCTTGAAGTCGCCGAACGTAGCGATGATGTTATACTCAGCAATGTTCGTCATTACGGAAAGTTCCGTTTTTGCGGTATCCCTCGGATTATGGAGTGGATCGACATAGAAGCCTATCGTGTCCCCGCTTTCAATTGTAAGGAGTATCATTCCAGTGACGCGGGCGCGGACTTCTACCCCTTCCTCCGCCAAGCCTGCAAAACCAATAAACACGAGCATCAGTGCGATGACTCCGATGATCGGCCAGCCTACGCTCTTTCGTTTCATCTTCGACCTCCTGATCGATGGATTCAACTATGATTATGCCACCAGAAGAGAAAAATTAGACGTGAGCGATCAAAAGTAGAGGGCAAGCTCGATCTGAAGAGCTTCTAATACTCCGGTCAGAAGAGAGATGCCGAGGTTGGCGGACCAGTTCTGCGTCTCCCAGTAGAGACCTATCTCCTTCTCCTCTTCATCCATGCCGGTACAGAAACTGAAATCGAAGGAGGTGTATTCAGAGATGTCTTTGCTGAGAGTGAATTCAAGCGCCTGATTCACAAAATCAAGTTGAATCCCCCACCACCTTCCAAAGAGATCAATATCGAGTCGGGTGAGCGTCAGCGGGGCGATCCCCTCCATACGGATCGTTCCTCTGAAGCCGGGGGCGGAGATCCTGCCGGTATATGCCAGGCCGTCTTCCTCGTTCCAGACGAGAGCAAATGTGGTTGAAATCGCATCATTCACCTCCCATTCCCATTCCCACTCCCAGTCCGTCAGCCGCGTCTCTTCCCACTCCAGGGTGAGATCACCGTCTAGGGCTGATCCTCTGAAGCGCATGTCAACCTGCACCAGTTCCTCTGCAGTGAGATCAAGTTTTACCGTCCATCGTCCCTCCCAGCCGACAAAAAAGGGGGCGGTGAGCCGCCCGGTGAACTCCGTAAAATTCAGTCCATTAGTGAATACTCCCTTCCCCCAACCGGAAAGAGGATCCCCGGCATAGGAGACCCGGAGATTCCAGGTGAAGGGCTCTCCTTCTTTCAACTCCGGGCGCCATGTGACTGTCCAGGGCGAGCGTCGATAACGCCATTCTGCATTTACCTCGTCGAATATTCCGTCTGAGAAACGCAGTCTCCACCTCCAGCGATGCGGGGTGACCCGCCAGAGGCTGCCCAGCGTGAGCCGATCCAGCCCCTGGTCGGTGAAACGGATCTCCCCCGTACTCGTCAATGCGGCACTCCAGTTAAGGGTAACACAGAGCGTCGTGAGCAGAGCGAGGTTCTCCTCAATAATATTCCACTCGACAGATCCTTGCCATTCCCCTTCATAGAAGACCGCAACAGTGCCAAGCCCGCCGGACAGCAACAGTACCGCGGCCGCAAGCAAGATCCGGCCTATCTTAACCCTGTTACTAGCCCAGAGGTGATTTTGTGACAAGATTCAGATCTCCTATCGCTTGTCAGAGGGACGCAGGCTACCGTAGATCAAGCTCTTCTACTTCATCACCCCGACTTGAACGCCGCGGAAGCGGGTCGGCGCAGCGCCGTGGCCGGTATGGGCGACCTGTCCGGGTTGCCCTTTACCGCAGTTCGGTGTGCCCCACACGTACCAGTGGTCTTTGTTGCAGATGGCGTCGCACCCGCCCCAGAACCGCGGGGTGATGTCGGTATAGGTGGCGTTCTTGTACATGCGCCCCAGGCGACCGTTCTTTATCTCGTAGGCGAGTTCGGTTCCGAACTGGAAGTTGAGCCGTTTATCATCGATCGACCAGCTTTTGTTGGTGATCATGTAGATTCCATCATCGGTATCCGCGATCAGGTCGTCGAACGACCATTCCCCAGGCTGGAGGCTGACGTTGGTCATGCGGATGATCGGGATGCGATGCCACCCACTCGCCCGCATCGTGCCGTTGCTCCGTTCCGGGGCGTGCGGGTGGGTCCGCCGCAGTTCCCCGGCTGTCTCACGCGAGGTGAGATAGCCGACAAAAAGGCCGTCCTTGACTATCTGCGTCTGCTGCGCAGGGACCCCTTCATCGTCGTAGCCGAACGTTCCCAAGCCGGTAGGGGTGAGCGCATCAGCAGTAATGTTCACTATCTCAGAGCCGTAACGGAACCGGCCGTACTTCTCTGGGGTGAGGAAACTCGTGCCGGCGTACGCCGCCTCCGTGCCGAAGACCCGATCTAATTCGATCGGATGGCCGCACGATTCGTGGACTTGCAACGCCAGTTGCGGGCCGTCCAGGATGAGTGTCGTCACCTTGGCCGGGCACTGGGGCGCCTGCAGTAGGGCGACCGCCTCCTCTCCCATCCGTTGCGCGTTCCCTACAAGGTCCCACTCCTCGACGAACTCGTACCCTGCTGTCGCCTGATGGCGGCCGAACGAGTTGGGGTATGATCGACGCTGCATCTCGCCTTTCCCGACGGCGGTGGCAACGAGACCCAGTCCGCTTTCGATGATCTCTTGCTCTATATAGCTCCCCTCGCTGCTGGCGAACGTCTTCTCCTCGCGGATGAACGCCAGCGATGATTCGGCGACGGCAACCCCTGCCACAGCACGGGCCTCCTTGTCCGCCGCCAGGAGGAGGGAGACCTTGTCATCGAGCGGAACAGCG
>JAJOKK010000176.1 GCA_021129875.1 Candidatus Bipolaricaulota bacterium | reverse complement strand
CGTCGGTATGGTCCTCGATCAGATCGGCGACCTCGGCTTGGGGCGCCCCTTTCCAGTCGTCGAACCGTGCACGGAAGACAAGGGAGGCGCCACGCGCCCGGTCAAAGGTGCTGATATGCTCCCCCATGCGAAAGGCGATGAACGGCAGGGCTAATCCGTTTTGCACAACCTTCCCTTTGAGGTGCTGCCGGCGTGCTCCGACCAGGGAGAGGGAGTTGAATGTGCATTGCGTCAGCATGAACAAAGGATCAGGATTTCCTGGGCCGTACGGGGAGAGCGAACGGATATTGGTTATGAACCGCATATCGATCTCCTGCGCCATAATCTGAGCATCGATCGATCGAGCAGGGCTGACCCGCCGATCTGTCTGTGCGTTACATGTAGACAGGGAGGTGGATGTGTCTGCTTGAGCTGCGTAACTCAAAAGGTGGGGCTGTAGCTCCGGCAGGGTGTCGTTGGCGATGGAGAAGCCGGCGGCCATCTTGTGCCCGCCGTACTGCAGAAACAGATGGGCATGGGCGTTCAGGCATTTCGCTATATCAAATCCGTCTACACTACGGCAGGAGGCACGGCTCACAGCGTCCCCTTGCGAGATGATGATCGTCGGAACGCGGTACCGATCGGCAAGGGTGGAGGCGGCAAGTCCAAGGATCCCTTCGTTCCAGTACTTGCCGGCAAGAACGAGGATACGGTCTTCCTGTGGGTCGATGCCTCTTTTTTCTATCTGCTCCTCTGCTTGAGCGATCATGTCGATTTGAGCGATCTCGCGATCGCGGTTGTAGTCAAGCAGGGTTTCGATCAGGTATTCGGCGCGCTGTTCAAGTGTCGTTGTCAGCAGGAGGAATGCAACTTTGGGATCCCCGGCGCGGTTGGCTGCGTTCAGCTTGGGGGCGATCAGATAGCCGATGTCGGAGGAGGTGAGTTGCTTCGGCTTGACCGATAGTCGCTTCATCAGTATGCGTAGACCGAGCGAAGACCCTCCCCCTCGCGCAAGCAGGGAGAATCCCTCTCGGACAAGTGCACGATTCTCCACCGTAAGGACCCCATCGCTTACGTCGGTCAGTGGTACTAGGTCGGCGATGGTCCCCAGGGCGACCAGGTCGAGGAAGGAATGTGGTGCGGGTCGGCCTAGACGCTCGTACACGGCACAGATAAACTTGTAGGCGACACCTACCCCGGCAAGATACCGATTAGGATAAGTGTCTCCACCTTGCATAGGATCGATGATCGCTCGCGCATGAGGGGAGAGTGTCGGCGGCGGAAGATGATGATCGGTGACTATCGTGTCGATCCCGGCTTCGCTCAACCGGGTGATCTCCTCGTTGTTTGCGATTCCGCAATCGACGGTGATGACGAGCGAGAACCCCTCAGCGATCACCTGGTGCACGAAGTCCTGGGATAAGCCGTGGCCGTGAGCGCGGTCCCCCACCTCTACCTTGAGCGCTCCCTGGCCAAGGAGAGGAAGGAGCCCTTGATATAGAAGGGCCGCCCCGGTCAGGCCGTCGACGTCAAAGTCGCCGTGGATGAAGATACGTTCCTTCGTGTCGATCGCTTGGAGCAGACGCTCGACACCCTTGTCCATCCCTAAAAGGTCGAACGGAGAATGGAAGTCGGCAAACCCTGGATCGATCAGTCTCCTCCAGTTTCGCCCACCCCGTTTGGCAAGGAGAACGGCGAACGTGGAGGAGCAAGAGAGCGATGTCGCTATATCTCGCACCAGGTCTTCTTCCGGAAAGGAGGAGATCTCCCACCTCTCTCCTTCCCGGATGAGCGATCTCATCCGCGCTGTTTCGCTTGCTCAGCCTTAACGGTCCACGTGTAGAGGATCGGGTTGGCAATATACATCGAGGAGTATGTCCCGATGACCACACCAATCAGAAGAGCAAGTGAGAACCCGCGTAGAACCACACCTCCGAATATAAAGAGGATGATCACCGGGATCAACGTGGTGATCGAGGTGTTCAGCGTCCGGGAGAGCGATTGGCTCACACTCAGGTTGATGGTGTTGAATGGAGAGCTTTTCCTGCTCAATTTGGTGTTCTCCCGAATGCGATCGAAGATGACGATCGTGTCGTTTAGCGAATATCCGACGATCGTCAGGAAGGCGGCGATCGTCGCCAAGTTCACTTCCACCCGGAAGAGGGCGAAGAGACCCAAGGCAATAATGACATCGTGCAAGACGGCGGCAACAGCGCCGACGGCGTAGCGGAGGCGGAAACGCCAGGAGACATAGACAAGGATCACCATAATTGCAAGAAGGATCGCCTGCCACCCTCTCCGGATGAGCTCGCGGCTCACCTGCTCTCCGATCGAGCGGCGACTGATTTCGGTGACCGGGAACTGTGCGTGGAGCACCGCCTCGATCCGATCGATGATACCCCGGTGTTTCTCCACGTGAAGCTGAGTGGTGATCACCTTTTTCCCTCCCCCGGCGATCTCCTGGATGACGCTCGTAGAGAGGTCGGTCTCTCCCGCGGGGATCTCCCCGAGGGCGCGACGTAACGTGGCCGTGTCGACCGGTGCCGCAAGGACAACCGTGAACTCGGTCCCGCCGGTGAAGTCAATCCCTGGATTCAGCCCCCTTACCTGGGGGATCAAGATGACAATACTGACGATAATGAGCAAAATAGAAACAGGGAGAAAATACTTTGTTTTGCCGAGGAAATCAAAATGGTTCATACTCTGGCCTCCTCTAGAGCGACTCTATCTTCTTTGTCCACCGCGATTTGATCCGGCTCGCCTTGTTCTTGTGAATCGTATTATGCTTGGCGGCCTTATCGGTGGCCTTATTGAGTTGCGGAAGGAGGGCTCGGGCCGCTTCCTTGTCTTGGGAGACAATAAACGAACGGATCTGCTTGACAACCTGCTTTATCGCCATCTTCCGCACTCGGTTAAGCTCCCATCGCTTCTTATTCTGCCGGAGCCGCTTCTTCGCTGAACGAATATTAGGAATCTTCATCACCTCTGTAGACTACTCGTTATTATATTGCACCGCTGAGATAGTTCACAATTTTAGCTGATCGGGCCGGGTGAGTCAAGCAACCGAATTGTCTCCGCAATCCTGTTTGCTGAGCGAGAGGCTACCTGAAGGTGATCTTTATCACCTATTCCCGACAGCCCGCAGCTCTAACAGCGTGGTCATCATGGTTTTCTCCGCAGATCAACGGTCACCCCCAGTTGACTCCCTCCCCCAGAAAATGCTAGGCTTTGTCCCCGGGTTTATTCCCGGGGCATTTGGGGGGGATCATCATTCAGTATATTGTCAAGCGCGACGGCCGTATTGTTCTATTCGACGAAGTTAAGATCACCACCGCAATCTGGAAGGCGATGCGGGCGGTGGGCTCTCCCGACGAGGTCGCTGCCAAGCGTCTGTCCGAGCTTGTCATCCGACTCATCGACGAGCGGTACGTTGGGGAGTACCCCACAGTGGAGGAGATCCAGGACCTCGTGGAGGAATCCCTAATCGAGGCGGGGTACATCCGCACGGCCAAGTCATACATCCTTTACCGCCAACAGCACGCAGACCTGCGCGAGCTGAAGGGTCTGTTGACCGAGATTCCGCTGGTAGAGGACTACCTGTTCGACCGCGACTGGCGGGTGCGAGAGAATAGCAACATGAGCTACTCGCTGCAGGGACTCAACACCCACATCACCGATCGGGTGATCTCCCGTTACTGGCTCTCCAAGATATACCCACAAGAGGTGCGCGAGACACACGAGCGCGGCGACTTTCATATCCACGACTTAGGGACACTTGGCGCGTACTGTGTCGGCTGGGACCTAAAAGATCTCCTGCTACGCGGCTTTCGCGGGGTGCGGGGGAAGATCGAATCCCGTCCGGCAAGGCACTTCCGGGTGGCGCTCCTGCAGGTCGTGAACTTCATGTACACCCTGCAAGGTGAGTCGGCCGGGGCGCAGGCCTTCTCCAACCTCGACACCTACCTTGCCCCGTTCATCCGCGCCGATCGTCTGACATACGCCGAGGTGAAGCAGAACGTGCAGGAGTTTGTGTACAACATCAACGTCCCCACGCGCGTTGGGTTTCAGACTCCATTTACAAATGTTACGCTTGATTTAGAGGTCCCTCGTTACATGAAAGGCGAACCGGTGATTGTAGGCGGAAAGCTACAGGATACGGTCTACGGCGACTACCAGCGCGAGATGGATATGTTTAACCGCGCTTTTGCCGAAGTGATGGTCGAAGGTGATATGCACGAGCGACCGTTCACCTTTCCCATCCCCACCTACAACATCACCGAGGACTTCGACTGGGAGAACGAAAACCTTAAACCGGTATGGAATATGACCGCAAAATACGGAATCCCTTATTTTTCAAATTTCATCGGCAGCGACATGAAGCCTGAGGATGCAAGGTCGATGTGTTGTCGACTGCGGATCGACAACCGCGAGTTGCGTAAGCGTGGTGGGGGGCTGTTCGGGGCGAATCCGCTGACCGGCTCAATTGGCGTGGTGACGATCAACATGCCGCGCCTCGGATACCTAGCAAAGGATGAGGTCGATTTCTTCGCGCGATTGAACACTCTGATGGATCTGTCAAAGGAATCGCTGATCATCAAGCGGAAGACGCTGGAGACTCTCACCGAGAAGGGGCTCTATCCCTACTCGAAGTTCTACCTGAGTGAGATCAAAGAGAGCACGGGCGGATACTGGACAAACCACTTCTCCACCATCGGCCTGATTGGGATGAACGAGGCGCTGCTGAACCTGCGAGGTATCTCGATTGCAGAAGAAGAAGGACAGGCCTTTGCTCTGGACACCCTTAACTTCATGCGGGAGAGGCTGAGTGAGTTTCAGGCAGAGACCGGATCGATCTTCAACCTGGAGGCGACCCCGGCCGAGGGGGCAAGCTATCGACTGGCCAAGAAGGACCTCGATCGCTACCCGGATATCCGCATCTACAACCTCGAAAGTTATGAGGGGAAAACCCCCTACTACACAAACTCCACTCACCTCCCAGTCGGACTGACCGAGGACCTCTTCGCGGCGTTGCAGATGCAAGACCCGCTTCAGGCACGCTACACCGGCGGGACCGTCTTTCACGCCTTCCTCGGCGAACGCTCCCCGAGCCCGGAAGCGGCGAAGAAGCTTGTGCGGAGGATCGCCGAGAATTTTCACCTTCCGTACTACACCCTCACCCCGACCTTCTCGATCTGTCCCGAACACGGCTACATCCCGGGAGAGCACAAGCACTGCCCCAAATGCGACGAAGAACTACTGCAAAACGCAGAAACCTGCACAGAACACAAGAGCCACCAAGGAGGCGTTAAGATTGAACTATAAAGAAGATAGAGATGGCAACCTGATTCTGGAAGACGGAACAATCATATCCGCAGAAGAGAGACAAAGAGCAGAGGTCTATTCGCGGGTCGTCGGATACCTTCGGCCGGTCGAACAGTGGAACGACGGCAAGCAGGTTGAGTTCGCCGATCGGAAGACGTATTCCACCACACCGGTGGTGCATATGTAGAGACTAAGATCGGCACAAGATTGCAGCCCACCCAGGTCGATGTGCTCTCAGGTCAGCATGGCGGGTATTATGCGGATCGAGAGCAACAATGTTCGAGCGAGTCTATCTTGCATCATCATAGACTTGTGCAATAATGTGCTATGACCCTGACAATATTTTGATACAAGAATCACATCCTCTCCTCTTCTCGCGTGAAGAGGAGAGGATGTATGTATACGCATATTGCACAGACGGTGAGGCGAAGTTCTTCGCAAGAACCCGAGGTGTTTCTTGCGAAGAACCAAGGAGCACTGTGATGAAATCGAAAACGCTTGGAAGAAGCACTTCCCGGGTTGAGGTTCTCAATATCGACGTTCATGGCCTTTGGCTGTATGCCCAGGGGAAGGAGTATTTCCTACCTTACGACGACTTCCCTTGGTTCAAAGACGCAACCGTTGCAGACATTCTGAACATCGGACTCCAACACGGGTTCCACTTATATTGGCCCACGCTCGATATCGATCTCGATCTCCACTCCTTGGAGAATACGAGCGAAACGCCCCTTATATATCAATAGGATCGAACAAGTGATTCAACGTTGACCAGCTTCGGCATGCACCCTTTCGGGCGCTCACCTCGACTGGCAGGTTACCCCCGCCAGTCGAGTAGTGGAACGACGGCAAGCTTTACTTTGCCCCGGAGACCGTTTTGCTCAGAAGTGAGCGTGGCGGGCTTTGTGCCGGTCCACTTTTGTGAATATGGATGAATCCCGGCTGAAAGATGATCACCGATTTTCGCACGGGTATAACCGTCACATCGATATAGAAGTTTCCCCTCTGTTCGCTTAGGAAGCGTAGGGCCAGGCTGGCTCCCACGAGACCGTCCAGTTGTTGCGGAAGGTGCTGCCACTGGACCTTCCGCAGGACCGGGTTGTGCGCCTGCTTCGGGCAGGTAACCGTACCGCCTTGCACCTTGATCTCCCCTTTCTCGCGGACAAAGTCGCGGTACAGCTTGGGGGGATATCGCAACGCTCAAACCCACGCAGCTTTTGGGCCAACATACTGCACAGGGTGTCGGCGATCAAAGGCGCGGGGTCTGACGTTTTTTCGACTATGGACCACGGACTATGGACCATGCCCTATGGACTGATTGAAAATTTGCCCGACACACAGATTGCCGGTACGCTCTGCTCAGAGAAGGAGGAGACGATGAACGCAGACCACGACAAACCAGCGACCAAAGGAGATGTTAATCTGGTGCGCAAAGATGTCGATCTGGT
>JAJOKK010000120.1 GCA_021129875.1 Candidatus Bipolaricaulota bacterium | reverse complement strand
TGCAGTATTCGAAGAGGGACTTACTACACCCCCCGAGGCGGTAAAATACTTGAAATTAGGGATTGAAATTGAAGACAATCAGTGGATAGGGTTTACGCAACAAGCTCAGAACCGGTTAAGACAGCAGAGCAAGAATAGGAGGTAAGGATAAAAAGAAGAAAGCTGCGCGTTAACGAACGGATCCGCGAACGCGAGGTCCGGGTGATTGATGATAAAGGTGGCAACATCGGGACACTGGCAATCGCGGACGCGCTTGCCCTTGCCAAAGAGAGGGGTCTCGACCTTGTCGAGGTGGCGCCACAGGCGAAGCCGACTGTCTGCAAGATCGTTGACTATGGGAAGTACAACTATCAGCAGGAAAAGCGCGAACGTAAGCAGAAGCACCGCTCCCGACTGAAAGAGATGAAGTTTACGATTAAGATCGGGGAGCACGATTTTCAGACGAAGATGAAACGGGTGCGGAAATTTCTGACACTGGGAGATATGGTCAGAGTCACGATCTTCTTCCGCGGGCGGGAGATTGTGCACTCATCTCGCGGCCGGGACTTGTTAAAGAAAGTCGCCGAGGAACTATCCGATATCTCTCGGGTGGAAGAAGAGCCGAAGGCGAGAGGAAAGATACTGCAGATGTTGCTTGTTCCCACACAGCAGCAACGCAAATGAGGAGGAGAGAAGATGCCGAAGCAGAAGACGCATCGGGCGGCGAGCAAGCGTTTTAAGCGTTCGAAGAGCGGGAAGCTCTTCCATCACATGTCTAACTATTTTCACAAGAACGTGAAAAAACGATCGAAGTCGGTTCGGCAAGCACGTAAGGGAAAGGAACTCACCGGCAACGTGGCGAAGAATGTCAAGCGATTGCTCGGAAAATGAGCGGAAGTCCCTCTCTCCCCTGGGAGATGTAGCGACGCACTTGCTGATGCTGCGTCTTACCAGTGCCCTGCCGTAGCCTGTTCATCGGCCGGACCGGCGCGGAGCATGCAGAGGGAGAGCACGATCCAGCGAGTGAGATGCCGGGTGAGGGGTTGACCGATCAAACAACTGACCAACCCTCTCACTCTATCGGCGGTCGGTGAACCGAGTGGTAAGAGATTCAGATAGTAAGCTGAAAGGAGAGAAATATGCCACGAGCGCGTGGAGGGAATAAGAGAGCAACGAGCCGGAAGAAAATCATGGGTCTTGCCAAAGGCTTCAAGGGAAAAAGAGGGACATCGCACAGGATTGCGAAACAAGCGGTGATGAAGGCCCTGAGAAACAGCTATATCGACCGGCGGCGGCGCAAGCGTGATTTTCGCCGGCTGTGGGTTGTACGGATTAGTGCTGCGGCAAAGCTGCACGGTACTTCTTACTCGGCGTTGATCGGCGGGCTCGAACGGCGCAAAGTGGGGCTCAACCGGAAGATGCTTTCCGAGATAGCAATTCACGATGCCGCGACGTTCGCCATCCTTGCTGAGATGGCCAAGGAGGAAGAGGTCAAGGACTAGGATGGATCTTTACGATATCATCCTGCACCTACACGGATTCTGGCGACATTACGGGTGCCAGCTCATCCCGCCGCACACCGTAGAGACCGGGGCGGGTACACTCAGCCCAGCTGCCTTCTTCGGGACGCTGGGCTCTGTTCCGTACCGAGTCGGCTACATAACGTCGAACCAACGGCCGGCCGACGGGCGGTACGGCAAAGATCCATTACGGCTGCGGTTGCATCACCAGTATCAGGTTGTGCTGAAGCCCCCGCCGGCGGAGATTCAGGAGATCTACCTGTCTAGCCTCCGGGATCTGGGGTTGAGCCCGGCAGATTACGACATCGGTTTCTCGGCAGAGGATTGGGTCTCCCCGGTCCTTGCCGCGAGCGGGGTCGGGTGGCAGGTCCTGTTGAATGGGATGCCGATCACCCGCTTCACCTACCTCCAACAGATGGGAGGGGTCGAACTCGCCCCGGTGTCGGTCGGACTGACCTACGGTCTGGAAGGGGTCGCCAGTGCTATGCAGGGAAAGGAGAGCGACCACGACCTCTTCTGGGATGACGCCTCCCCCTGCCGAGAGCTCGGAAACGAGAAGGAGCGCCAGTTCTCAGCCTACAACTTTGAGCGGGCGAGCACCGATCGGGTGCTGAAGATGTTCGAGCTCAGCATCGAAGAGTGTGGCGACTGCCTTACTGCAGGCAGGGATTCCCAAGACAGGGCTCCCCAGGACAGAATTCCCTGGGGCAGGAGTTCCGATAGTAGGAATAACTGTACCCTTTTCTTCCCAGCGTACGATCACGCGCTCCGCTGTGCGCACCTCCTCGACTTGCTAGATGCACGCGACGCGCTCAGCCCCGGCGAAAAAGCCGGATTCACCACTTGCATCCGCGAGCTGATAGAGCGCTGCGCACAAGAGTACCTGCGGTTTGGAGGGCAAGATGCCTGACCTGCTCTTTGAGATCGGGATCGAGGATATGCCCGCTTTGGAAGCGCCCTGCCTGGCTGCGCAGCTGAGCAAAGGGGCCAATCAGGCTTTTGCACAGCAGAACCTCAATTATGCCCGGATCGAAGTCTTCTATACTCCGCGGCGGTTGGCCCTCCTTGTGCACGACCTTGACAAAGGCCCGGGCACGACGACCATTGCCTTGCTCGCTGAGATCCTCCCGGGTTTGTTGACGGGGCTTCGCCCGATAAGGAGCATGCGCTGGGATTCCTCGGGGCTCACCTTCGTACGACCAATCCGCTGGCTCGTCTGCTTGTACGGGGACGAAGTCGTTCCGTTGACCATGGGAGAGCTGCGTGCCGACCGGGTGACCTGTGGAAGTCGTCTCTCCGGTTCTAAGGAGTGGGTCGTACTGAGAGACGCATCCGACTACAAAGCAACGCTCGAGGAAGTGTCGATTATCGTCGATGCGAATGAGCGAAGGAAGCGGGTCGATCTTGCACTCACCACAGCAACCACTGGCTCAGCCACTGATGGGATGTCCACCGATCCGGGTGGGGAATGCTGGGTTAGTGAGGAGATGCTCGTGCGGGTCGTCAACAGTGTCGAATACCCCACACCAATCGTTGTGCGTATTCCTCCTTTGGTGAACGGCGCCCCAGCTTGTCTCGATCTCCCGGTGGAGGTGGTGCAAGCCGCGCTGAGTACGGGGCGGATATTTATCCCTATCGTCCTCCCCGATCGGACGATTCCCGCGTTCATCGGATTTTGCGATCGCCCATCGGGCGAAGACTCATCGGGTGAATGCCTATCGGGCGAATGCCCGTCGGGCGACACAGGGTTCATCCATGCCGGGTTTGAGCGAGCAATCCTCGCCCGTCTACGCGATGCGCGGTTCTTCTTCGATCGAGATCGGCAGCGTCCGTTTGCCGAGTACGTGCGGAAGCTGCGCAATATCGATGACGCGATCCACCCCGGCGGATGCCGGTTTGGGTCGCTGTGGGAGAAGACCGAGCGGATCAGGGCACTTGCTGCGGAGATTGCCACGGCTGTCGGGGAGACGCCTCGCGAGCTGGTCGATCGCGCAGCGTTCCTGTGCAAGGCCGACCTAGCTACCGAATTGGTCAGGGCGTTCCCCGAACTACGCGGGGTCGCCGGCGGGATCTACGCTGAACTGGATAAGGAGCCAATAGAGGTCGCCTTGGCGATCCGCAGGCACTACTTTGCTGATACAGCATTCGCTGATACAGCATTCGCTGATAAGGCCGTTGTCAAGGATCGATTGCCGTCAAGCAATATCGCTGTGGTGATCGGCCTTGCCGACATGCTCGACACGATCGTCTGCGCCGTTCTGGCCGGCTTACATCCGAATGGCCTGCAGTCAGATGACTTACAGCCGAACGGCTTGCAGTCGAATGACTTACAGCCGAATGACTTACAGCCGAACGGCTTGCCTGACCTCATCGATCTAGCAGTGCAGCAAGAAATCGATCTCGACTTCATCGCGCTCGCCGAGCAGTCGATCGACATCTACGCCCCGCTGAAGAAAAAGACCGGACCGGAGGGTGTGGGAAGGTTCTTAACCGAGTACGTCCGTCGGGCGCTGAAGGAGCGTTACCAGATCCCGGCTGCGGTGATCGCTGCTCTCTCCGCAACCAAAATGGGGAACTTTTACCGCGTGCTCAAGCGCGCCCACGCCCTTGTCGAATGGCAAAACCAGCCGAAGTTTCAAGCGCTGGCAACCTCCTTCGCCAAGGTACGCAAGATTATCGCCGGAGCGGTCGACACAGCCCAGTACGAGCCTGGCAGATTCGTGGAGGAGGCCGAACAAGGCCTGTGGCGCGAGTATCTGAAAGCGGATGGACGGCTCAGACGTCCCCTTGAGGAAGGGGACTACAAAGGAGCTATCGAACATCTGATTCCGTTGCAGGGGGCGCTCGATCGCTACCTTGGCGAGGTCGTCGTCACTGCAGCGGCAGCGGACCTTAAGCGTAACCGCCTCGGATTCCTGCGTGCACTCGCCGACCTGTTCCTTACGGTCGGTGATCTCGGAGCGATTGTCGAGATTTCGTCATCGCGCCCACCGGCGCATGATAATCTGCAGGGAGCGGAATGAGCAGTAGAATAAAAGATGCGTGGCTAATCGTATCGGGGATTGAACTCCTTGGATTCCACGGTTGCTATGAAGTAGAAAGAGTGAAAGGAAACCGTTTTTGCATTGATCTTCGCATAGAAGGAGAGTTTCACAAGGCATTTACCACCGACTCTCTTACAGACAGTATCGACTACGGTCGACTGGTGAGCGCCGTTCGCGAGATAAACCGAGCACAACAATACACTCTCATCGAGTCCCTTGCTCAAGCGATCGCAAACGGCCTATTAGAACGGTTTCCGAGGATAAAAATGGTCTCTATCCGGGTGGAGAAGTTAAACCCGCCCGGGCTGGGAAAGGTGAAATGCACAGCGATCGAGTTAGAGATGGAAAGGACGTAGACAAACTGGTATTCCTCTGTTTGGGCGCCAACCTAGGAGATCGACAATCGTTCATCGAAAGAGCGATCGTCTCCCTAGAGGAGGGTGGATTCGCCGTAGTGCGGCGTTCCTCCATCTACGAGACCGAACCGGTCGGCCTTACGGAGCAACCGTGGTTTTTGAACACAGTTGTTGCCGGTGAGACAGACCTCGAACCGCGGAGTCTCCTCATCCTGTGTAAACGGATCGAGGAACAGGCGGGGAGGGAGAGGAACGTTCGCTTCGGGCCACGGGTGATCGACATTGACATCCTGCTCTACAAAGGGAGTATCGTCGATGAAGACAGTCTTATAATCCCTCACCCGCGGATGCACGAGCGACGGTTCGTCCTTGAGCCTCTACTTGAGATCGCACCGCAAATAAATGATCCGAACCAGACGGTTCGGTACGCCGATATGCTGGCGGGGCTCGATGAGAAAAAGAAGGTGACAAAATTAAAGGGAAGCGAATTTTAATAACAGTCGACTCTCCGGACAAACAGGCCAAGCGTACGCGTGTGGCCCTGCTGGAGGGTGACAAGTTGATGGAGATCTTCTACGGGCATCCAACGCAAGAGAAGATCGTGGGAAACATCTACAAAGGGCGGGTGGAAGACGTCCTCCCCGGGTTGGGGTCGGCATTCATCGACGTGGGAGAGAAGAAGAGTCTCTTCCTCGCAAGAGGGGAGATCAACGACGCCATCGTGATCGCCAAGGGGTTCAAACCGTGGTCCGGCGGCGCGCCGATCAACAAGCTCCTCCGATCGAAGGAGACACTCACCATCCAGGTGAGGCGGGGAGGTATCGGGTCGAAGAACCCGCAAGGGACAACAAAGATCAGCCTTCCGGGGAGGTTCTGGATCTTCCTTCCGACCGAAGACCGTCTGGGCGTCTCCCGCCGCATCGAAGGGGTGCGGATACAACGACGGCTGCGCCGTACCGCGCGCGAGATGAAGAAGAACGGTGAGGGGTTGATTGCGCGCACTGCGGCGCAGTGGGCGAGCGAGGAGGAGTTGAAACGCGACTATCAGTTCCTCATGGAGACATGGGAGGCGATAGAAGCTGCGGCGCAGCGTGCGACCGCTCCTCAGCTTCTGTACAAGACTATGGGCCTCGTGCAGACGATCCTCCGCGACCGACTCCTCCCCGACATCGACGAGGTTATTGTCGACTCGGAGTTTTTTCATGAAAAAATCCTCTATTTCCTCGATTACATGCGGATGGACGAGTACAAAGACCGGGTCCGTCTCAATCGGGAGAAAGCCCCGTTGTTCCAGCACTATCAGCTGGAGGAACAGATTCAGGAGACACTGTCGCGGCGGGTCAGCCTTAGCGGCGGCGGGTCGCTGGTGATCGATGAGACAGAGGCACTCATCGCGATCGACGTCAACACCGGAGGGGACACCAAGCACCGCAACCAAGAGGATGCGATCCTCAACACCAACCTGGAAGCAGCGGCGGAGATTGCGCGTCAACTGCGGCTTAGGCAAATGAGCGGGATTATCGTCGTTGATTTTGTGGATATGGCCGACCGCAAGAATGAGGAGAGGCTGGGATCTAAGATCAGAGATGAGCTGAGAAAAGACCGTGTTTCTGCGGATTTTGTCGACTTCACCGCGCTCGGCCTGGCAGAGATCACCCGTAAGCGTGCAGGGGAGAGCCTGGCCGACATGTTGGAGAACGCACAGTTCGATGCTTGACCCGCCGGAGGCAGGTCGTTAGAATAGAAGAGTCGGCGGTAGATAATCCGCTGGAGATTAGGGCGAATAGCTCAGCTGGGAGAGCGTTCGGGTCACATCCGAAAGGTCGCAGGTTCGAGCCCTGCTTCGCCCAA